>JAGODE010000393.1 GCA_017998385.1 Chitinophagaceae bacterium
CTTCAGCACTATGCCACAACTGCAACAGGGACGCGAGTATATGTTGCTGATCAGTAAACGCAGCAGCTCTGCCGGAGGATTCGCTATCCAGGTTAGCGGAGGCAGTGCAAGCATTACAGACCCGGAAGAACCGCTGCTTACCAGCGTAACACCCAGTTGCAACGGCGCCCAGGTAACCGTTTTATTAAATAAACGTATGCTCTGTTCCAGCATTTCTCCATCAGGGTCAGAATTTGTAATTCAGGGAGGCCCTGCTATTGTATCGGCACAGATACTGGACTGCGATCATAATCAGGAAGGCAATACGGTCATTCTCACGCTGGCCTCGCCTGTTACTACGGGCACCTATCAATTCGCTGTGCAGGGAGGCAATGATGGTAACACCATTCTTGATCGCTGCAACCGCTATATCGTAGCAGGAACCACGCTACCCCTGGTCGTACTACCACCGCAACCCACTCCGCTGACCGAAGCCCGGTTTTCGGGATGCGGTCCGGCAGTATTACGTGTTCCTTTCCGCCGTTTCATTCTATGTAATTCACTGGCGCCTGATGGTTCTGACTTTGTCATTACAGGGCCGCAGGCTGTAACCATTGCAGGTATAAGGAGCAATTGCGGCACAGGCAATCCACCAATTGACCGCACCCGCGAAATTGAAATCCTGTTATCGGCACCTATTGCCGCCGGAGGAACTTATCAGCTCACTCTCGCCAATGGCTCAGACGGCAATACCATTATTGATGAATGCGGATTATCCACTCCAGCCGGATCATCTATCCAGTTTGATATAGCCAATATGGTTTCGGCAGATTTTATCTATACCGTCGACCCTTCCTGCAAGATTAATAACGTGCAATTCAGCCATCCCGGAGGCAACCAGGTAAACAGCTGGGACTGGCGGGTCAATAATACTTCAACCGGCCAGTCACAACAACTACAGCAATCACTTGGCTCTACCGGCGAGTATACCGTACAGCTGATAGTCAGTAATGGCACCTGTAAAGACACCGCACAGCAGGTATTAAAATTTGACAATGAAGTAAAGGCTGCTTTTACGGTGCCGGATGTGGCATGCCCGCTTGAGGTACTCCGTTTTACCAATGACAGCAAGGGGCCTGTTGATCAATGGAGATGGGAATTGGGAAATGGTTATAGCAGCAGTCAGCAATTACCTGTTCAGTATCAGTTTCCTTTCGTCAACCGGGAAACCCAGTATACCATCCGGCTTATTGCCATCAGTAATCAGTACAACTGCAGGGATACTGCTGAAAAGGTAGTTAAAGTGCTGCACAACTGTTATATCGCCGTACCATCTGCCTTTACACCCAATGGCGATGGATTAAATGACTATCTGCAACCAGGCAATGCAGTGAAGGCCGAGAAACTTTCTTTCAAAGTTTTTAACCGTTACGGACAAGCTGTTTTTGAGTCACGCGACTGGCAGGCTCGCTGGGACGGGCGATTCAATGGTGTGCCTCAGCCCGCCGGAGTATATGTATGGCATCTTCAATTTACCTACAGGGATACCGGTGAGCGTATAATGATGAAAGGCACTACCGTGCTTATCAGATAGTGCCTTCGTGCTATTCAATAACCCATCTTTTATATCCACGTGTTCCAGCCATGCATATCGGGAGTCTCTCCCAGCCTGATAGCATCCAGCTGTTGCTTTAGCTGATGCATCAATGCGTCAGGTTTTGCAGCGGGAAGCTGATATGCTTTTTCACCAATCTGTATGGTCTGGATTGGTGCTACCACCGCGGCCGTGCCTGCTCCGAATGCCGCCTGTACCACACCCCGCCGGAGTGCTTCTTCCAGTTCGCTCACCCGCAGTCTCCGCTGCTCCACCACTACTCCCCTGTCTGCCGCAAGCGTCAGCAGCGAATCGCGTGTTACTCCATCGAGAATCGTATCGGACAACGGAGCAGTCACTAATTTATTATCGATCACAAACAATACATTCATCATACCCGATTCTTCAATAGCGGGATCGCTGCCACCATCTGTCCATAATACCTGATCAAATCCCTGCCTGCGCGCTTCCTGTGTGGGATAAAATGCACCACCATAGTTGCCGGCACATTTGGCAAAACCTGTACCACCTTTCGCAGCGCGGATAAAATCCGTTTCTACCTTCACTTTTATGGGTGCCGTAAATAAAGCCGGTACCGGTCCGGTAAAGATGATAAAGCGGTATTCCTCGGATACTTTTACGCCGAACTTACTTTCACTGGCAAAAATAAAGGGCCGGATATACAGCGATGCGCCTTTGGCAGATGGCACCCAGTTGCGGTCTGTATCAATCAGTGTTACCAATCCCTGTTCAAACATTTCGTAAGAAGGTGCGGGCATGCACATCCGGTGTAAGGAACGAACCAGCCGCTCATAATGCTTTTCGATCCTGAAAATATTAATCCGGCCATCGGCCGCGCGAAATGCCTTCATGCCTTCAAAAACAGACTGACCGTAATGCAGCGCCAGTGTGGCAGGGCTTAGGCTAAGGTTGGCAAATGGTGTAATCTGGGGATTATGCCATTGTTCGTTGAAAAAATCGGCTACCAGCATATGGTCTGCCACATACTTTCCAAATTCGAGTGATGTCCAGTCTACCTCCTGCAGCCGGCTCTGAACAGTGCGACGCACGGGAATTTCCATAATTGCTTCCATGATGATTATGATTTAACGGTTGTTGATGCAGCTTCACATACACGTAAGGCTTCTTCGATACCTATTCGCATTTTTACGTTGGCTCTTTCATATACACCTTTTTCAACAGGCAGATGCTGAAAGCCTATTCGTTCATACAGCCTCACGGCCGCTTCGTTTTTTGTATTTGAGTAAAGGATGATCTCTTGTGCTCCCAGTACAGCTGCATGCCGGAAGCTGGCCTTCGTGAGCTCCTCTGCAATACCACGTCGCCTGTAGGCAGGGTCAACCGCCATCTTGGTGAACTCATAACAATCGTCCGCCACTTTGCGCAGGGCTACCGTACCTACCGGCCTGCCATCCCACTCTGCCATGAAGATAGCACCACCGGGATCCAGCAGGGCTTTATCGGGATTGGTAAGCACCCACTCATCCACTGCTTCCATTTGAAACCATTCCTCGATCCAGGCACGGTTCAGTGCATCAAAAAAAGGCTGATGTACGGGTTGGTAATTCACAATTCTCAATGCACTCATTGTTTCTGTTTTTTTATTTCGTTATTAACGAGGTATACTCCTGTGAGCGTAATAGATGCACCCATTAACATTTGCAGATTCATTTCCTCCGACAACATAGCCCAACCCAATGCAACAGCCACTATCGGATTGATATAAGCATACAGCGATACCTGTGTAGCCGGTAGTTTGCTGAGTGCAAAAGCATAGGCCGAATAAGCGATGAGCGAACCAAACACTATCAGGT
>JAGODE010000117.1 GCA_017998385.1 Chitinophagaceae bacterium
TTACAAGACCCATGGCTGCCACTAACATAAATAATACTGTTTTTTTCATTTTTCGTTATTTGATAAGGTTATAAGAAAACATGTACAAATTTGAATTGCCGCTACCAGAACAACAATCACTGGCCGATGAATTGCCATAATGAATGCCTGAATGGTAGCGACTTTTATCAGAACTCAATTTTATAATTCAATACAGGAATCAGTCCTGTCTGGTAGTTGGTAGTAACCGTCCCTTTCTCACTGTCAAACCACTGGTTAAACACATTGAGGCGGTTGGTTACATTCTGGAGATCCAGCGAAAGTGTGCTGGTAAAGCCTTTTCTGTTCCACTTCATACTCAGGCGCAGGTCTGTGCGGAAATAATCGGGATTTTGTAATGAATAAGCGCGTTGCTCATCAAATACCGTATACCCTTTGGCCTGCGATTCTTCTACGTCGATTGGTGTGGTACGCTGTCCGCCAGCCCAGATCGTTTTGAGGTTTACACCAAAACTGCGTGTACGGCGATATGTTTCAAATTCTTTTCCGATGATAAATGTGGTGATATAATTCCCGTTAAAACGTGTATTACGTTCCACTCCATCGAGTGCCTTGTACTTCGACTGATAAAGGCTTTGGGATACGGTGAAATAAAAGTTATTGCGCAGATAACGCTCCGCCGAAATCTCGACGCCATAATTACGCCCCCTGCCTTTATTAACCAGGGGATCATTTATAAAATCTTCAATCACGTTGAGTGTTGAAAATGTACTACCCGTCTCGGTACTTACCGGAGCATTGTACAATTGCTGCAGGTATAATTCTGTTTTCAGCAATAAAACAGGCGACACGCGCTGGCTGTAGGATAATACATAATGATGCGCTTTTGTAAACCCGAGATTCTTATTCAGAAATTTATCTGAGCCATCCGGTTGCTGTTGTTTGGCAAAATAAATCCCCATAGTCTGTATCTGGCTGTGATGCCCATACCCCAGGCTTATACTGCTGGCCTGGCTGATAGCCCAGCGTACTGAAAAGCGCGGATCAATAGCAGTGGTGTTATTGAGCGACAGATGCAACCCGTGCAGTCCTCCATTGATCAGTAACTGATCGGTTAGTTTGTACTGCAGTTGTGCATAGGCCTGCTGCAGCGAGGTGTTACCGCGACTGCAGATCACTTCTTCGAGCGGCTCATCTTCATGCTCGCGTCCGAGCATATAGTAATTATACCGGATCAGTTGAGCAATGATGCCGGCACGCAACTGAAGTTTGTTGGAAAAGCGATGATTGAATGTACTATTGAGCTGAAGCTTACGCGTACGGTGGTCGTCCTTATAGTCCCGGTCGAGGGTATACTGATCATTCATCAGCCACTGGTCGTAGGCGTTGCGCGTAGAGGAGTAACCGATGCCTGTACGCAGACTGCTCTTTGCTCCCAGCTGTACGGTATGATTGAGGCCATTCATAAAGGTGTTGGAAAGAAATTTGGTTGTATACCGGTCCCATTTCGATTCCCAGTCGGCTGAGTCGGTCCTGGCTTTATCCTTATCATCGCTCAGACCTCCGAATCCAAAAAGACTGAACTGTCCCCATTTGCCTGCCGGCAAATAAATATGATAGGATAAATCCTGGAAATTGGTAGCTGTTTCATCTGGCAGCAGGCCCAGTTTACTTAAGACATTCAGTGTAGAATACCGGTAATTTATCAGGTACGATCCTTTGTATTTTTTAGAGAAGGGACCTTCAGCAGCTGCATTCAACCCCAGTACACCGGCCTGCAGGGTGTACTCCGGTTTTTCGTTATTGCCCTTACGAAGACGCAGATCAAAAACCCCGCTCAGCGCATTTCCGTACTCTGCTGCAAAAGCCCCCGTTACAAAATCGGAATTGGCCAGCAATTGAGTACTGAGGATGGAGATACCACCGCCACTGGTACCCACACTACTGAAGTGGTTGGGGTTGGGAATATCAAGGCCTTCCATACGCCACAATAAACCGGCAGGTGAATTACCTCTGATGATGATCTGGTTATTACCATCATCGGCGCCCACTACGCCGGGGAAAGCCATGGCCATACGCAACGGATCATTTACTGCTGCTGCATAACGCTGTGTTTCCTCCACAGTGAAAGCACGCGCACTCACCAGGCTCATTTCATTAAGCGGTTTGTTTTTGCGGCTGTTGGCTTTTACTACAACCTCTGCTTCGGTATGTATGGCTGTTTCCATGGCTATCTGCAGCACAGTTTCCTTACCGGTATTTAAAAAAACATTTTCCAGTATCACTTCCTTATATCCCGCATAGGAAACCTCTACCCGGTAAGAACCGATAGGAAGTGAAGCAAACCGAAAACTTCCTTCGGCATCGGTTATTACCGTCTGCGACTGACCCGGCAATCGCACCGTAGCTCCCACGAGCGGGCGCTGCAACAGCTGATCTATCACCGTACCACGCAGCTGCTGCGTCAAAGGTTGCTGTGCGATTGCCTGTAATGAGTAAAAGGAAAGGCTTAACAGAATTAAAAAACGAATCATGTCTGTCTGGTTGATTGATTAAGTATTTAATAGAATACAACCAAACAAACATGTACCCCTATAAGAGAAGGTTAAAAAGTTTAAAGGTTTTTAAGGCTTGCGGTAAAGGGCAAAAGGTAGAAGGAATACTATCTCCTTATACCTTTATACTTTTATACCTTTAAACATTTATACTATTAGGCTGCTGCTTAAAAGAAACTAATCCCTGCCTGCCAGCCAAACCAGCCTTTCGTTTGTTTGCCCCATGTGTGAGCGGAGTAGCTGTTTCCGGGAAGCGGATACTTATATGTATCTATGCCGGCTGTCTGATCAGACTTATAGATATTGTAAGAAGGGCCGGCAAACACAGACACCCATTTGCCTAAATGTACGTTGAAATTCACCTCGATACGGCTCAGAATATTACAGTAATCCCATGAGCCCATATAAATATATTGCGTTGTTAATTCGGGATTAAGTGAAAACAACTGTTTCCTGCCCAATCCCCATTCGCTGCCAAGACCATATCCAAAAGAGTACCGTTTGCGGGCGGTACCGATATTCATACCTGCCAGCAGAATGCTGTACAGTCTGCGGTTGCCTGTTTTAAAAGCAGCGGTATAGTCCTGCCATTCATTGGTCCATATGCTCAGCTTATGATAACCTTTCAGCACGATATTGATAAGGCCAATACTATATCCGTCGGAACTATCGGCTATATTAATCAAACCTATCTGAACACCTTTCAGCCGTTTTGTATAGTTGAATACACCTGATATCTGCACGCCGCGTGTTTCGCGGTTACTGAAATTGATGACTCCTGCAAGTTGCACGCCACTGACGGTGCGACGGGCAAAGTTGGCCACACCACCAATCTGCAGCCCCAGTACACTATCCGTGACGTGATTGTATACACCAGCCACTTGAAAACCGGTAAAGCTGCCTTTCACATAGTTATTGACACCACCAACCTGGAAACCTTTTACCGGTTTGAGTACAGTATTGGTCATACCAGCTACCTGAAACCCCCGCATTTCCCCTCCCACCACATTAAACATCCCGCCTATCTGCACATACCGTACATCTTTCTGATCGATGTTGAAAAGACCACCGATTTCAACACCGTTGGTTCCGGCAGTATATCCACCAAACAGGTTTAGTGAAAAGTTGTTGACTACCTGCGATCCCAGGTTTCCGTGTGTACTCAGCCCGGGCACCAGCGATACCTGGAATGGCCTTTTTGTAAAAAAGTTCTTAAGGTTGAGGCTCTGTACTTTCTGACCGGCAGTCAAAAAAAACTTGCCCACCCGCGTTTTTTCCACGCGTGCCAGCTCTGGCACATCGGTCACAGTTCCTATAATGGCAGTGTCCTGCACAATAAGTGCAGGACTGCCTGTATCGATATTCAGATAATCTTCCGGCGAAATAATGATCTGGTCATCCGGTCGCTCATATGGCATAAGCGTGATAGTGAGCTGTTGATTATGCCGTGGTTCTATGAGCACGGTAGTATCTTCGTAAAACTCTTTACTCACTGTGAGGGAAGCGGTTGACTTGCGGTTGCCCTTTAGTTTTAATTTAAAAAAACCATCGGGATTAGTGAGCGTAGCTGCGAGTAATCTTTTTTCATATACACTGGCATCGTGCAGGGCTGCACCGGTCGCTTCATCATACACATAACCGGTGACCATATAAATCCGGTCTTCTTCTACTGCTTTATGCGTGATCATGGTAACACGAATGGGCGCTTTCCGGATAATAATATAGTTGCCGCTCTCAATAAACTCATAGGTATTATTAAAAAGCTGGCTCAGTACTTCGCGTACCGGACGGTTATGTACCGAGAGGGAAATAAGGCTGTCTTTACGCACCACATAGGATGAATAGGAAAAATAAAAATCCCCTTTATTGCTGAGTATTTCCAGCACATGATCAAGCCGCTGGCGTTTTACCTCCAGTGAAACGTTCCTTGACAGCAGCGACTGCGATTGAACTGTAGCAGGCAGGACTATCATCAGCACAAGACAGATCAGCCATCCCCTTTTTTTCAAAAAACTTATTCTCATTACCTAATTTCAATTTGATTGCCTGTGCGGGATATTTTCACACCACAGGTTTCACTGATCAGATCCAATACGCGTTCAAGCGACTCATTGTTAAAAGTGGTATTAATCCTTTGTGAACGGGCATACCCGGTAGTCAGCGTTATTTCCACCCCGTATGCCTCATTTAATACCTCTGCCAGTTTCCAAAGCGGCGTATCATTACATACAAATTCACGGGTACGGTAATAATTATACAGCTTATCTGGCTGAGACTCTTTTTGGAGTGCGGAGTCGGCAGTTGCTACCAGAGTCCGCTCGTTGGCATGCAGCTCAATTGTACGACCGGCATGCGATACACGTACATGTCCGGTCTCAACCACCACTTCAGTACGACCTTTTTCATCGGTACGGATATTGAATGAAGTACCCAGTACGGTCACTTCCACATCATTAACCGTTATAACAAAAGGCTTTTCCTTATCCGGCTTTACGTTAAAAAATGCCTCACCCTGTAAACGAACCGGGCGTTGCTTACCGGTAAAACGGGATGGGTAATGCAGGCTTGAATGCTTGTTGAGTGTAACCGTGGTGCCATCAGGCAACGAATCTACCAACACATTCCTGACGGTGCTGACGGCCATTTCCTGTACTTTTTCTTCTCTGCCTGCCCATTGAGATATAGCCCAGCCCAATGCTATCAATAAAGCCAGTGTGGCGGCCACCCGCAACCAATGCAGGCGGATAAAGGGTTTCTTTTCTTCAGCCGGCCGAATCCGTTGCCTGAAGTGTTGCCAGGCCTGATCTTCGTTCACTACCGACTCACTGGCCAGTTGGCGGCTCGACTCCCATACCTGCTGCAACTGGGCAAAGTAAAGTGTATGATCAGGCGATTCGGCCAGCCATTCTTCTACTTGATGCTGTTCCTGTGCAGAGGTTTCCCCAAGCAGGTGTTTTACCAGCAGGTCATCCATTATATGTTCAGATCGTGGTTCCAGCCTGTGAATGATTAACGGTTAAATAATAGCAATAATACACTAAGAAATTCGGCCAGACGGGTTCGCAGAATGCGTAATGCTTTTCCCATCTGGTTTTCGACTGTCTTTACGGAAATATTTAGCTTGTCGGCAATCTCGCGATACTTCAAGTCCTCAAACCGGCTTAGCTGAAATACAGTGCGGCATTGCTCGGGCAGCTCATTGAGGGCTTCCCGGATCCGGGATTCCAGTTCTTTGCCGGCCATGTTTTTGCCCGGCTGATCCGATTGCTGTTTCATGCTGTACGCTACGTGTAGTTGATGATTCGCCTTTACCTTCTGATGTTTGAGATAATTGAGGCATTCATTGTGCACGGCGCGATAGAGATATGCCGCTACTGATCCGGCAATCTGAAGGCTTTCTGCCCGGTCCCACATCCGAAAGAAAACCTGCTGTACTGATTCTTCAGCCTGCATTTCGTCTTTCAGTAAGGAGATGGCATAGGCATGCAGCTGTTTGTAATGAGTTTTAAACACCTGTTCAAATGCCGCCTCGTTTCGCCGGGCCAGCATACCAATAAGGGAATCTTCAGTTAATTCCATGCTCAATCGCTGATATCCATGCTCCAAAAATGCCGCTGCGCCCAAAAATACTTTTTAAGGATAACAACTGAACAGTTGCTTACCCCTACGGCATTTCTAAAAATTGTTAAGAAAAATGAAGAATGGGTTTATTTTCTGTAATTAGTAGCTGTTTTTCAATCTCATGCATAAATATTTTAGCCCCACGGGTATTCAGATGAAGCCCATCTGTAGTGAGGTGAAGCCGACGCTGCTGGCTAAGTACATCGGCCTGACCGAGCCATTTGCAGATCCACTTGTCAAACCAGGTCACCTGCCAGAAAGATGGCAGAAAATAGTTGCGGGTACACCGGCTTTCGAGATACTCATCAAACCGTAAGCCGGGATCGGCCAGCTGGCACTGCATATCCCAGGCCACATCTCTTATCGTTTCATTGATCTGGTTACGCTGCTGATGCAATAAACTGCCCGCATTTTCGTTCATAGCCGAAAGTGTACAGAGAATAATCCTTGCCCGGCTGTGCTGTCTGACGACATCTATACATTGCCGCATCTGCAATTCAAATGCAGCAGGATCCGGATGAGGCTGATTCCCTTTACGCAGCAGATACTGATACGCCTGCCTGAACAGGTATCCTTTCTGCGATAGCGCGGGCAACAACAGGTCATTATGCCCGGCCACCAGCACAATACAATCATAAGAATCTTCTTGCAGTAAGGCCGGTAACCGTGCTATTATCTTATTGAGTGGTTCGCCAGCTGCGCCCGCTGCTTTCAGCTGCCAGCGGGGCCGGCGCTGCGCGAGTAAAGAAATCCAATTAATACCTGTGCTACCCTTAATAATGCTGTCGCCTGCCAACAGTATTTTCATTCAGAACCTTTTGGCATGCAAATTAGACCGGGGCAACAGGCCCCCCTACTAACAACTGTATGAATTGGCTGATTTGTGGAATTGATTGGCTGCTCAAATATGAAAGGCAACCCTTAATCCCCAGAAATTAAGATCGGTTTTTCCGGGCCAGACCTCATATTTTCCCTGAATATCCAGACCCAGCAGCCGTACCCCCACCCCCGGCGATAGCAGCCAGGTATCGCCCGATTCGTTTTTAAGATTGGCCGGACCTGTCTCGATTTTAAAATAGATAAACGGTACAGGACGGTACTTGAACCCAGCCCTTATGGGATATGCTTTTACGGCATCCGCTTTGCCATCAGGTGTGGAGCGCCCGGAAAATTGCAGGTAACCAGCCGAACCGGTTAATCCCAGGCGGTCAGATAAACGGATATCAGCCGATAAACCGATACCCAAACCATCTTTATGTGTGGGTGAATGATCCTCAGTGAGCCATGCCCGCTCAAGGTAAGGTCCCAAACTGAATGGTTTTATCTGTGCCTGCAGCTGCTGCGCAGACAAAAGCAGCGCAAATAAAACAAGACGTTGCAATAAGGAAACTTTCATGACTTCAGTAAGGTTTTAGTACAAATAAACGCAGGAAATAAATGGTGGTTGCCTCTAAGACGGTGCATGGTTGATTTTGCTGTATGAATTGCCGCAAACTTGTTGCCATTCTGTCATCACTACCCTCTTTTGGGGATTTTTTAGCTAAAAGAAGCAGCTGATTCGTTAAAACCAACGCGCTAAGGTCAACCTTTTCTCCACTGGCATATTTTATGTATTTCATCCCGTAAATCATTTGAAATGAAAAAGCTGGCCATCCTTCTGTTATCACTGTCCCCTTTGCTGGGACAGGCACAGGATAAAACGGAACCGGTCACTGTAGCACAAATGCTGACCGATCATAATTATATTTTCAGAGCCGAAACGGCCTTGCCCCAACAGGGACGCATGCAGCAACTGACACCTGAATTTGACCTGACCGTAACACCCGATACACTCATATCCTATCTTCCTTATTTTGGCCGGGCCTTTGTAGCTCCCATTAATCCAACGGAAGGAGGAATCAAATTCACGTCGGTCGACTTCAGCTATAAAGAAGTAAAAAAGAAAAAGAAACGCTGGGAAATCACCATTGAACCGCGCGACGCCGGCAGTGTGCAACAACTCTTTCTGACCGTTTTTGATAATGGTACGGCTTCTTTGCGTGTCAATGACCGCAACCGGCAAAGCATCAGTTTCAATGGTCGTGTAGTGGCCGGCCCTCCGCGAACTAAGAAGGGGTTTTAACCGGCACCAGCCTGAATACAAATCCCGGGTTTTCGACAGCAACATATAAGTAGCCATCAGGTCCCATACGCACATCGCGCAGCCGGCCGATATTCTTCAGCAGCAGTTCCTCGCCGGTTACCAGTGTCCCTTCAATACGGGAAAGATTCAGGTATTTGAAACGCAGTGAACCCGTCAGCAACTGCCCTTCCCACGACTTATATCGCCGGCCCTGAACAAATGCCATACCACTCGGTGCAATAGAAGGTATCCAGTATTTCACTGGCTGTTCCATTCCCTCAGCAGCGGTCTTGTTCGAAATAATTTTTCCGTTATAATTAATGCCGTAAGTGATCACCGGCCAGCCATAATTGGCGCCTTTCTTTACAATATTTACTTCATCCCCGCCACGCGGCCCATGCTCATGCGACCAAAGCTCACCGGTTTGAGGATGTACCGCCAGTCCCTGGGGATTACGATGGCCATAGGAAAAAATGGTTGGCCTTGCCCCGGGCGTCTGAACAAATGGATTGTCGGCAGGAACACTTCCGTCATCTCTGATCCGGTGAATTTTTCCCAGGTCATTTTCAAGTGTCTGCGGATTTTCTTTTTCGTTGCCCCGCTCCCCTACCGAAAAATACAACATGCCGTCGCGGCCGAAGACCATACGCGAGCCATAGTGATGCCTGGTGCGTGAATAAGGAAATGCTTCAAATATCACCTGCCCGTTTACCAACGCATTGCCTTCCAGCTTTGCCCGGTAAATAGCGGTAGTACCAAGCTTCCTGTTTCCTTCTTCTTTTACGGCACTGTAGCTCAGATACACCAGTTTATTTTTACGAAAATCGGGGTGAATGATTACATCCATCAACCCTCCCTGACCTTCATCAAGTATTGGAGGCAGACCATTCACTTCCGTAACTTTTTTATTATTGGCTACGACATACAGGTGCCCCGGCCTGTCGGTGATCAGCATACGACCATCGGGCAAAAAGGCCATCCCCCATACAGACTTCATTCCCTGCACTACGGTATCCAGTTTGACCGATACAGTGCCGGTCGTAAATATATTACCGGAAGGAGTGGTATTTGCAGCGGCTGCATACTGATTGAAGTGATCGATACCCTGGCGCATGTACACTGCCAGTTCTTCTACTTCAGCATCACTGAAAGTAGCGGCAAATGCGGGCATGCCCTCATCGGCATATCCTTCTTTTACAGCACGCACAAGGTCAGCCTGCGACTGTCCGTGTTTCCATTGCCGGTCTACAAATGCATCCATCTTTTCGCCATGACAGCCTGCACAGTAACTGGCATAATTGCGGGCGGCCCGCAATGAATCCACAATACCGGGCACTGCGGTTTGCACAATGCCGGTGGCGGGTGCAGAACGTGTTATCCAGCTTAGTAATGCAACAGTGACAGCAATCGTTCCGGAGGTGGCAAAGAGTTTGTTCATGTGCAATGGCAATAAAGTGATAGCAATAATCAATATCTCCAAAAATAGGGATAATACCTGCAGTACGTTCATTCTTCATTATTACACGCTCAAATTGTTAATTCCATTAAACAGGCACTCCTTTCATCGCCGATAATGGCCACTTATACCGACTGTCGTCAAAACCGGCGACTAACGGCAGGATTTTGAAGACAAAGGCATTGAAATAAGGCGCAGATCACTTTGCCGGCCAAATCCTTCCTTCTATCGCCTGCCTGCACCCGTTAAGCTAATAGAAAAATTTTACGCAAAGGAGCTGGTTAGTTTTGGGATGTTAACCATGTATCATTTAACCTCTTCAGCCATGAAAAAAGAAATTAAACAAATGATCTTCGCTTCCGGTTTCTCACTGATTGCAGTAATGGGATGGACGCAGGACGAAACGCCTTCCACTCCCAAATGGGTATCTGACAAAGGCTACTGGGTAGTGGAAAGCAATATACATCAACCGCAGCAGTATACGATTCGCTTTTACAATAACCAGCATGAACTTATTGGCCGCAAAGACCTGAGCGGCATAAAACTCAATGTACGTAAACGAAAAACCAAAATGATGCTTCGTGAAAGCCTCGAATCGAGCCTGGAGGCCTGGGTGAAAAATAAACGTACTGATAGTGAAGTTGCCCAAAACGATAACTAGGCAGATATTCGAGTATAAAGGTTTAAAGGTTTAAAAGTTAGGCGAATAACCTTTATACTTTTAAACTTTTAAACCTCTTTATTTTTCGTTTGTCGCCGAAAAACCACCGTCTGGCTACAAATCGGCTTCTGGTGCGGGACGTATAGCCGGAATAGTTATTTTAGCGTTGTTCTCATGCTACAGCACCCATTCATATTTTCTGATGAGCCACGTTACCGCATTCGCCGCCACATTTGCTTTTGGTTAGCCTGGTGGTTGTTTCAGGCTTTTCTCTATTCCTTTATCGCCATCAACAGGGCTACGGATTATTATCTGCGATTGCCGGTATCGATGCTGGAGTCACTCATCTATCTCTCTGTACATATATTCCTGGCCTATACCCTGATCTACTTTGTGATCCCGCGCTTTTTGATGAAACAGCGCTACTGGCTGGCGGGATTATTAATAGCACTCTCCTTTCTTGTAGCAGCCGCTATGTCGGCCGTCTTATCCATTTTCGTAATCAATCCCATGCGCGAGTGGCTCATGGGCGATCAGTATGTAGGTCCGCCGCGTACTACCTGGATCACTTTTTTTCTGAGCCTGATGGCTGGTTTACGCGGAGGCATTACAATCGGAGGTATGGCCGCTGCTATTAAACTCATGAAAACGCTTTATCTCAAAGAGCAGCGTAATCTGCAATTGCAGAAAGAAAATGTGCAGGCTCAGCTGCAATTACTAAAAGCCCAGGTGCACCCGCATTTTTTATTTAATACACTCAATAACATTTATAGCCACACGCAGAACACAGCTCCCGTAGCAGCCCGTATGGTCAGCGGCCTCTCGGCCATTCTCCGTTTTATTCTTTATGAAAGCACCCACGGCAAAGTGCCGTTATCAAAAGAACTGGAATTGCTGCAGAATTATATCAACCTCGAAAATATCCGGTACAGCAACAAACTGGATCTGCATATCGACCTGCCCGAAAATACCGGCAATCTGAAGATCGATCCGCTGCTGCTGTTGCCACTGGTAGAAAACTGTTTTAAGCATGGTGCCAGCCAGATGCTGGAGCAGCCATGGATAAGCCTTCAGATAACCCTGCAGGATGCTGAAATGAATATGAAGCTGATCAATGGCAAAACTGCTGAAGCTGTGCAACATCACCAACCCTCAGGCATCGGTATTCAGAATGTGCGAAAGCGACTGGAGCTGCTGTATTCCGGAAAACATTATTTTTCCATTACCGATGACGAAGATGTATTTATTGTAAACCTGAAACTGGAACTCGAGCAATCGGTCAGTACCCAACCCGAACCTGTAGCTATTGAACATGTCTGAAACCTCTCCCATACGCTGCCTGATAGTGGATGATGAACCTCCGGCCCGCGAAATCATCCGGCGCTATATCGAACAGGTGCCTACCTTGCAACTGGCCGGCGAATGCGCCAACGCCATTCAGGCCTTTACTGCCCTGCAACAGCAGCCTGTTGACCTGATGTTTCTCGACATCCGTATGCCGCAACTCAACGGCAACGATTTTCTGAAAACACTTAAAAATCCACCTAAAGTCATTTTCACTACCGCTTATTCTGAATATGCGCTGGAAGGATATGAACTCGACATAGTGGATTACCTGATGAAGCCGGTGACCTTTGAGCGTTTTCTGAAAGCCATCAATAAAGCCTTTGAATTAAGATTGCCCCGCACAGAAATACCCGCACCGGCTGACGAAAGCCGCTCCGCCTCTTTTGTCTATTTCCGGGCCGACCGCAAAATGATCAAGGTAATGCTGGCCGACATTCTCTATATCGAAAGCATGAAAGACTATGTAAAAGTATTTACTGCTTCGGGTCCCCTGATCACCAAACAATCGATCAGTTCTGTAGAAGCCATGCTGCCGGAGCAGGAATTCATCCGCACCCATCGCTCATTTATTGTAAATCATCAAAAGATAAAAAGCTATACCAGCGAACTCATTGAGATAGGTGATACAGAAGTGCCGATTGGCAAATTGTTCCGAAGTTCGGTGCTGAAGGTGTTGGGGAAAGTTTAAAAGTATAAAAGTTTAAAGGTATAAAGGGTTTAAAATGTTTAAAGGGAGGGCGGCTGCTTATTAATTATCACAGTAGAAATAAAGACTCTTTATACACTTTATACCCTTTATACTCTTTAAACAGCTAGCTACTGGCCACTGAACACTGGTCACTGATCACTACTTCATCCTTATCCTTATTTCTCCATCGGTATTATTTAACTCAAACGACGCTTCTTTCCAATTGGCTGCACGGAAGGCTGGATAGACATTATTGGAAAAGCCATATTTTTCCCGTGGAATACCGAGCAGGTTGGTGCTCATTTTTTTATTGCCATCCTGATCAAGCAGCACCGCAATGGCATAACGGCCAGCTGCGATATTTTCAAAAACGACCGACACCTGCTCCTGTTCATCAACTGAAATAGAACGGGTAAACACCGGCGTAATCTGTTTTTTAAAATTCACTTCCGTATTATACCAGGCGATATAAAGCGTTCCCTGCTTTTTTCCCAAACCGGATAAGACCACCGTTTGGGTACTACCCTGCCC
>JAGODE010000118.1 GCA_017998385.1 Chitinophagaceae bacterium
CAATATTTCTCCTTGTTATTTCTCTTAATTCGCTGATAGCCCAGCACAGTACCCGTTTATACCTGATCAATAAGTTGTCTGGCGTGCCGGTGGCTGATGCAAGTGTAGCTACCCCCACATACAGCTTTATGGCATTGAGCGATGAGACCGGAGTGGTGAGGCTGGATGGTTTACCGGCCAGCGAAACGATGCTGACGATCTCCTGTATCGGGTTTGCACGCCAGGAAATTAACATAGCAGCGATACCTGCAGATGGCCGGATAAGACTGGAACCGCAGATCAGTTCGCTCAGCGAGGTAATGGTAAGCGGGCTGTCGCGCAAAGGAATCTTTCATACCATCAGTGATCTGGATATACATGTGCGGCCTATTGCCAACTCACAGGAAGTGCTGCGTATGGTGCCCGGCTTATTTATTGGTCAGCACGCAGGTGGTGGAAAGGCTGAGCAGATATTCCTGCGCGGTTTTGATATAGATCACGGCACCGACATCAATATCACGGTAGATGGGTTGCCCGTCAATATGGTGAGTCATGCGCATGGGCAGGGTTATGCCGACCTGCATTTTGTAATACCGGAACTGATCGATAAAGTCAATTTTAATAAGGGGCCCTATTTTGCTGATAAGGGAAATTTTGCGACAGCCGGATATGTAGACTTTCGTACAAAAGATTTCCTGGATCAGAATTTTGTGAAAGCAGAAGCGGGACAGTTCAACACATTCCGGACTGTAATGGGTGTAAATCTTTTACCAGCAGCCAGGAATAAACCCCGTTCAAAAAGCCTGTATGCTGCCGGTGAATTGTCGTATACAGATGGCTACTTTGACAGTCCGCAGGCCTTCAATCGTATTAATGGTATGGTGAAATATCATGCGCCGGTTGGCAATCGTTCGGTGCTTACCAGCTATATATCTGCCTTTACCAGCAAGTGGAATGCAAGCGGGCAGGTGCCGGATCGGGCGGTGAAATCCGGCAGCATTGGCTGGTATGGGGCCATTGATAATAAAGAAGGTGGTCGCACCAGCCGGTACAATGCTACGGCAGAACTGCTCACACGACTGGATAATGGCGCTCAATGGCGCAATCAATTTTATTATTCCCGTTATCTCTTTACCCTTTATTCCAATTTTACTTTTTTTCTGAATGATCCGGTCAATGGTGATCAGATACGGCAGCAGGAAAAGCGTAACCTGGCCGGTTATCTTTCTGAATACAGTCTCGATCATATTTTGGGGAAATATAAAGCACAGTTTAAAGCAGGTTTGCAATTGCGCTACGATGCTACGGATAATTCTGAGCTCAGCCGCACCAAAGACCGCAACACGGTTACAGATGCTCTCATGTATGGCGATATCAATGAGCTGAATGCCGGTGTTTATCTGCAGGAGCAGCTTACCCTGCGACCCGATCTGAATATCACCGCCGGACTGCGGGGTGATTATTTTCATAACCGCTACCGCGATGCGCTGAGCGCTGCTGATCTGCGTGCTCATTCTACGATAATAAGTCCCAAACTGAATATAAACTGGAGAGCCAGCCGTACAGTGCAGTTATACTGGTACAATGGACAGGGATTGCATAGCAATGATACGCGTGTGGCCGTGCAGCAAAATGGCCGCGATGTGGTAACGCCAGCCTGGGGCTCAGACCTGGGGGCAATCGTGAAACTCGGTCAACGTGCAATCCTGCAATCAGCGGTCTGGTATCTCTGGCTCAGGCAGGAGTTTGTATATGTAGGCGATGAAGGTGTGGTAGAAGCAGGTGGCCGTACGCAACGGATGGGCGTGGATTTATCATTGCGATATGAACTGCTGAAGGGGTTATTTGCAGATGCCGACCTGGCTATTGCCCGTCCGCGTGCACTGGGTGTAGCCAAAGAAGAAAGTTATCTGCCCCTGGCACCCCGTATTACCAGCTCTGGGGGAATTACTTACCGCAAACTGCAGGGACTGAATGGAAGTCTGCGTTACCGGTATATGGGAAGCCGTCCCGCCAATGAAGATAAAAGTGTAATGGCCGCCGGTTATTTTATCTGCGATGCCGCACTCAACTATACAAAACCCAAATGGGAATGCGGTATTGCTGTTCAAAACATCTTTAACCGCAAATGGAAGGAGACCCAGTTTGATACCGAAAGCCGTCTTCAAAACGAACCACAGCCGGTGAGCGAAATTCATTTTACACCCGGCACGCCGTTTTTTGCCAGGGTGAGTGTGGCGGTGTTTTTTTGACGTTTAAAAGTTTAAAGGTATAAAAGTATAAAGGTTACTGAATCTGATAAACCACCTTTTAACTTTTATACCTTTAAACTTTTAAACGTTCACTTTTCCGACTGCTTCAAAAAAAAGTAATACCCGAGAAAGCTGACAGAAATAGAAAATGCCATAATGGCCAGTGAGTGATAACCTACAGGCTGTGTGTAGTTGATAATAGTAAACCCTGCGCCGACACCTGCCAGCAATGCAAACCATTTAATTACCTGCTGGCGACTGTCTTCCCCCTTTGTCTGTAATAAAGAACTGGCCATGTCTTCTCCGATGCCTCTGTCGACAATACGGTTTTTGAGCCGGTTGTCAAGGATCAGCTTCAGCATACTGAAGATAAAAACCATAAAGATCACTAACGTGACAATAATTGCAATTGCACGGAAAACCTCCATATTCAATTGCTGCGCAAATCCAGCATCTCCCTGGGCACTGGCTGCTAAACACAACAGGAAAGCACTGAATGATAAAACTGTTTTTTTCATATTCTGTAATGATTATAATGTATAGGACGATTGACTGTTATTCATGTTGCAGATGGAAAATTGTTTTCTATGTTTTTTAAACGCTGGTTGTAATTACGGATAAGGTCATAGGCGCCCAGCATCAGCAGGCATACACTGGCTGTGATGCCAAGAGCCATTTCGAGACCGGGCAGTCCGGAAAACAACCCGTTTAACTGGCTGCGGAGAACATAACCCATGACGGCACCAGCAGGTACTATGACCAGTAAAGGCAGCCATAACCACCATTTGTCGGTACGATGCTCTTTTATCACCGGTATTTTTTCCATTACCAGCGCCTCCACATCGAACGAAAAGTGCGATTCAGGCAATTGCTTCAGTTCTCCAAACATTGTGGTGTAGGCGGTCACCTGGGCAGCGCATTGTGGGCAGCTTTTCAGATGGGCTTGTTCTTCCGGCTGCAACTGTACGGACTGGCTGGCCAGCAGTTGCAATGTCTGATCGGAAAGATGTGGCTGATTCATAAATCCCCTTTTTTATAAAGGTGAACTAATCGGGTTTGTAATTGCCGGCGGGCACGAAACAGGTAATTTTTTACAGTGCCTTCCGGCAAATTGGTGATGGTACAGATCTCTGCATAACTCAGTTCCTGCTGATGGTAAAGGCTTACCAGGGTACGCTGTACAGGAGGTAATTCCTCCATGCAGCTTTCCAGTAAGGCGGCCCTGTCTTTCTGCACCATCATTTTCTCAATACTGCCTTCATCGGCTGCACTGGTGAATATGGCATGTTCTTCTTCCTGAGCTTCGAGGAGGTCGCCGGCCAGTACCAGTTTTTTCTTACGCAGGTAATCAAAACAGGTGTTGTAGCTGATCTGTGCGATCCAGGTTGAAAGGCGTGCCTGAAAACGGAATCCCCCCAGACTGCGATAAGCTTTCAGATAAATTTCCTGTGCCAGGTCCGGATGATCTTCTTTGCGGTGCCACCAGTCTTTCTGTGCGCTGCACAACCAGCCGAAAAGCCTGGGTGTCGCCGCCCAGAATCCTGTCAACCAGTTGTAAGTCAGAAAGTAAATGGAGGTCGCTTGGTTTCACTGCATAATTTGACGTGACAACGGCTATAATGTTGCACTAAACTACAGATTCCTGCCGGCTATTTGTTTTAGAAGACAGGAGGCATAATTGGTAAAACCCTGATTGCGAAAAAAGGGCTATTATTGGCCTTCCTATATGACTGCCACAGCCCCTTTACTGGAACTGCCGCATGCACCGGTGCAGGTACCGTTTGAGATCCATAGCATGGACTGGATTGATCAGAACCGCCGCCGGCAAAATGAGCTGCCCCACCGGCATAATTATTTTGTAATTATCTGGTTCAAAAAAGGCAGGGGTACGCACCTCATCGATCTGGATGCAATACCGCTCGAAGAGCAGACCGTTTACTGCATTACACCCGGTCAGGTACACCTGCTCACCCAGGAAGGCAGTGCAGAGGGCTATGTGATCTCGTTTACAGCCGATTTTCTGGGCAGCGCCCAGGGTGATTTTGATTTGCTGTTTAACACAGGTCTTTTTTATGCGTTTGCAGAAAAACCCTACTTGCATTTGCCACCGGAGTTGCAGGAAGAACTGGAAGAGATGGCCGTTAAAATGATGAAAGAATATGCCAACTTTTATTTGTTGCGGGCAGAAATATTGCGGGGCTTTCTGCGCATCTTCCTGATTTATCTTACCCGGGGCTTTGAGCGCCCGCCCGTCACAGAAGCCCAAAGCAAAGGTGTAGACCTGGTAAAACGTTTCCTCGCGCTGGTAGAAAAGAATTATATCAGCAAACGTATGGTGGCCGACTATGCAGCTGAACTGGCTGTAACACCCAATTATCTGAATGAGGTTGTAAAAAAAGTATCCGGCTTTCCGGCCAGCCATCACATACAGCAGCGAATCATACTGGAGGCCAAAAGGCAGGCTACCTATAGTAGTGCCAGCCTCAAAGAGATTGCCTATAGCCTTGGCTTCGACGACCTGGCACACTTCAGTAAATTCTTCAAGAACGTATCGGGCCAGAGCTTTACCGACTTCCGGAAAACGCAGGCCAGCTGATCTCCCTTTTTTACAGATTCCATGATATGTACTACACTAACCTTAATCCGTCAATTGACGCAGGGTGGCTGCGTGAATAGTTTTGTCCTGTCAAATTAATCAACTAACAATAAAACTTCAGGACAATGAAAACACTCACTCAAAAAATGATGGCACTGCTTGTTGCCACGCTTACTGTATTTTCTGTAAATGCACAGAAACCTTCACCGGAATTGCTGAACCCAACCAATCATGCATTGGTACTGATTGATCATGAAAGCCAGATGGCCTTCGCCGTAAAAAATATTGAAACAAATGAACTGCGCAACAATACAGCTATAGTAGCAGGCGCTTCTAAAATATTCAAAGTGCCCACAGTGGTAACAACAGTGGCTGAAAAATCATTCAGCGGGCCTGTTTTTGCCGAGATTTCAGAATTCTATCCTCAAAGTACCAGCAATTATATCGACCGCACTACGATGAATACCTGGGAAGATGTAAATGCACATAAGGCTATCGTAGGCAAAGGCAAAAAGAAAATTGTTTTTGCCGGACTCTGGACAGGTGTATGTATTGTAGGCCCCGCTCTTAGTGCCCTGGCAGAAGGTTATGAAGTATATGTAATTACCGATGCAAGCGGTGATGTAAGCAAGGAAGCGCATGAGATGGCTGTTGCCCGTATGATACAGGCTGGTGTAAAACCCATGACGTCTATCCAGTACCTGCTCGAACTGCAACGTGACTGGGCGCGCGGCGAAACCTACAAACCCGTTACAGACCTCGTTAAAAAATATGGCGGTGCTTATGGTATCGGTATCCAGTATGCCCATGAAATGCTGAAGCACTAAATCTCATTCTCTTTTTCTCATTCAGGGCAGGCTTGCCTGCCCTTTTTTAAATGATGCACGATGAAAACGCTAAGATCAATAATGCTGATATTGACAATGCTGCTAGCGACAATGATACAGGCGCAAACGGGCACTGATCTTATTATTGTCAACGCAAAGGTGCTTACTATGGATCCGGCCAATCCCCGGGCCGAAGCAGTGGTGGTAAGCAATCGGCAGATTGTATTTACAGGCAGTGTGCAGGCGGCACTTAAACTGAAAAAGAAGCATACAAAAGTGATAGATGCCGGAGGTCGTACGCTGATACCTGGTTTGTTTGATACACACCTGCATGTAATACGCGGCGGCCGTTTTTACAATACGGAACTCCGCTGGGATGGAGTGCCTACCCTGGCCCGCGCACTGACCATGCTGCGCGGGCAGGCGCAACGCACACCCAGGGGGCAGTGGGTTCGTGTGGTGGGCGGCTGGAATGAATACCAGTTTGCTGAGCGGCGTCTGCCTACCCTGCAGGAGATCAATGAAGCTACAGGTGATGTACCCACGTTTATCCTCTATTTATATGGTAAAGCCTGGCTCAATAAAGCTGGTCTGACCCTGCTGGGCATTGATGGAAACTCTCCCAACCCTCCCGGGGGACTGATCGAAAAAGATGATGCCGGCAATCCTACCGGCCTGCTGATAGCGGAGCCCAACGCATTTATCCTGTACAGCACACTGGCCAGACTGCCTGAACTGACTACTGCAGAAAAGATCAACAGCACGCTGCAGTATATGACAGAATTAAACAGGCTTGGAGTAACAGCTGTAATGGATGCCGGTGGCGGCTTTCAGAACTTCCCCGACGATTATGCCATCACCGATTCGCTGAATAAACTGGGACAGATTACGGTGCGTCTTCCTTATTTTCTTTTTGCCCAGAAAAAAGGTACGGAACTAAGCGACTATCAGCGATGGACCGGCATGGTTGACATAGAACATCACAACACGCAGGGTGTGGATTATGCCGTAGCAGGTGGCGGAGAAAATCTGGTAGCGGATGCGGCAGATTTTGAAAATTTCCTGTTTCCCCGTCCGGAGCTGCCTGCAACTATGGAAAACAACCTGAAAGCGGTCATCTCTCTGCTGGTCCGGAAGCGCTGGCCTTTTCGTCTGCACGCTACCTATAATGAAAGTATATCACGCGATCTGGATGTGATTGAAGCAGTGAATCGTGAAACACCTTTAAACGGATTGCTGTGGATTATTGATCATGCAGAAACTATCAGCGAAGAAAATATGAAACGGGTAAAAGCGCTGGGAGGGGCTATTGCCATTCAGCATCGTATGGCTTACCAGGGCGAAAGTTTTATACATCGCTATGGTAAAAAAGCTGCCGAAGCAGCCCCGCCTGTACGGAGAATGATAGAGCTGGGAATACCTGTAGCACTTGGTACCGATGGCACACGCGTAGCCAGTTATAATCCCTGGGTGGCGTTTTACTGGTTCACTACCGGCAAAACAATCGGAGGCACTCCTGTAATGACAGCAAACAATACAATAGACCGGCTCACTGCACTGCGTTTATTTACCACCGGTGGTTACGAATTGCTGCGCGAGAAGAATAAAGGAATGATACGGGCAGGATATCTGGCCGACCTCGTTTTGCTCAACCATGACCTGGAAACAATACCGGATGAGGCATTACTGAAACTCCAGTCTGTGCTGACCCTGGTAGATGGGAAAATTGTATTCGGGCAGGCTCCCTTTGCGCAATGGGCACCGGCACCACTGCCTGTACTACCTGCCTGGAGTCCGGTAGCAGCCTATGGTGGTTACCAGTACTGAAACAATGATTATATACTTGCGAATAAGCGTTTATGAAAAAATATCTTAATCTGCTAAGCACGCCTTATCCGGCGGCAGGTGTATATCATGTGTCACTGCTGTTTTTCAGAGTGCTTGTATCGCTTCAGCTGATGATAGTACACGGGTTAAAGAAGATAGGGATAGGTGTGGCGCAGGCGGAGCAGGTACCCAATCCGCTACATCTGCCAGACAACTTCAATCACTTGTTTGCCATAGCCGGCAACCTGGTATTTCCGGTTTTTATCATCGTTGGGTTTCTGACCAGACTGGCCGTGTGGCCTGTACTTGCCATTACCCTCACCGGATATTTTGTATTACATTGGCATGACCCGCTGCTGGTAAGCGACACGCCATTTATATACAGTGTTATTTTTTTACTGATAGCTGTACTGGGGGCGGGTAAGTATTCAATCGATTACTGGTTATATCAAAAAACACGTTTATGAAACTGACCTGGATCATTGTGGCCCTTGTATCGGGAGCGGTATTGCCGCTACAGGCCGGATTGAATGCACGCCTTGGTCGTGCAGCAGCCAATCCCATTTATGCATCACTTATTTCTTTTGTAATCGGCACACTGGCATTGTTGCTGTATGTCACTTTTTCGCGGCAATCTGTTTCCTGGCAGGGGCTGCGTGAAGCTCCTGCCTATGTGTGGCTGGGTGGATTGCTGGGCGCATTCTATGTAACGGCTATTGTACTCGCATTTCCGCAAATTGGTCCTGCACTCACGTTTGGTCTTGTAGTGGCCGGCCAGATGCTCATTGCGCTGCTGCTCGACCATTTCAGTATACTGGTGGCAAACCCCCATCCAGTCAACATCTGGCGTGTACTGGGCGTGCTGATGATTGTGGGAGGCGTGGTGCTGATCCGCAAATTCTGATGTATGAGAAAAGTCTTCTTCTTAACAATTCTTCAGGTACTGGGTCTACTGGCACTGGCACAACCGGTCATTCCTTTTCGTCCCTTACGCTACGAAGAAGACTACTCCGCATTAGCCAATGACAGTATCCGTAAAAAATATCCAGCATTTAAATACATAACCCTTTCGCAACGCCAACCGGTCTATATGAGTATTGGCGGTGAACTCAGGGCACAGTATTTCTACAGCAAACATGAAAGCTGGGGGCTTGAGTCAAACCCTTCCTATCATTATGGATTGACAAGGGCCTTGCTGCATGCAGACATTCATAATGGCGCATGGCGTGCATTTGTGCAACTGCAAAGCAGTGTGGCTATTGACCGGCCCGATCCATCGCCGGTAGATCAGAATCCGCTGGATCTGCACCAGGTATTTGCCGAATACAAATGGGGAAATGATGGGGCATGGATGATAAGGGCAGGCCGTCAGGAGTTGATGCTGGGCTCGCAGCGGCTGGTGAGTGTGCGCGAAGGACCTAATAACCGGCAGGCTTTTGATGGAGTGCGATTGCAGTGGCATACTCAGCAGCGGAGAATAGATTTTTTATACACCCATTGGGTGGCAGCTGAAAAAGGATGGTTTGATGATGCTCCCGGGAATAATACCAGACTGTGGGGCGTTTATACCGTTTTTAATCAGCTTCCGTTGATAGCGAATGCAGACTTTTATTATCTCGGACTCTGGAAAAAGAAAGCCGTGTTTGAAGATGCAACAGGGGAGGAGCTGCGTCATTCCTGGGGTACACGTCTCTGGAAAAAAGCAGGTAGCTGGCAATATGATGTGGAAGCCGTATACCAGTTGGGCAGTATAAATGGCAAACGAATAAATGCCTGGACCGGTTCTTTGCACCTGTTGCATCAATGGCTGCACTGGAAAGGAAAACCCGAACTGGCATTAAAAACGGAATGGATTAGTGGCGACCGCCATAACGGAGACAACAGCTTGCAGACATTTAATCCACTTTTTCCCCGCGGGGCTTATTTTGGCCTGGCAGCACTTATTGGTCCGGCCAACCTGATAGACCTGCATCCATCCATTACCTATCATCTCCATCCGCACTGGGAGCTCAATGCAGATTATGATTTGTTTTGGCGGTACAGCCGGCGCGATGGATTATATGGTCCCAACGGAGCTTTATTTTATGAAGGCAAACAATATTTCAATAAATTTATCGGCGGGCAGCTTGCAGGAAGCCTGGTCTTTACTCCTTACCCTGCTTTTTCCCTGCAGGCAGAGTTTACCTGGTTTTACCCCGGCAGCTTTCTGAAAGAATCAGGCGCAGACAAAAACCTGATCTTTACAGGCCTCACCTCTCAATTCAGATTTTAAACCATTAAATAGTTTAATATGGAACCACGTATTGGCATCAAAGCAGAAAACCTCAAACAGGTAGCGCATATCCTCAATGGTGTGCTGGCAGATGAGTTTGTACTCTATACCAAAACCCGCAATGCGCACTGGAATGTGGAAGGACCCGACTTTCACGACAAGCACAAATTTTTTGAAGGGCAGTATGAGCAGCTCGATGATATGATGGACGATGTGGCAGAGCGTATCCGTGTTCTGGGACACTATGCCCCGGCAACATTAAAAGTCTATCTCGAACTGACCCATTTATCGGAGCAGTCAGGTTCACCCAACACCAGTATGGGTTTTATTAAAGAACTGTTGGATGATCATGAAAGTATTATTGAAAGGCTGCGCGAGCATATCAACCAGTTTGCCAACGAATACAAGGATCTGGGTACCAGCGATTTTATAACCGGACTGATGGAAACGCATGAAAAAATGGCCTGGATGCTGCGGGCACATCTGCGTTAGAAAGCCCCTGTACATTACTAGTATATATTAATGATGGAAAAAAAAGGCGAGCAAAGCAGTTGGGTCATTGATCCCGTGCATACCCGCATCCGGTTTGAGGCAAAATACCTTCTTATCACATCGGTTTCGGGCTGGTTTCGTGAACTGGAAGGTACGGTCAGTACAGAGCATGACAATTTTGACGGTTGTCAGATAGCGCTTACCATCTATACCAGTTCGCTGTATACCGGTATTGAAGAGCGGGATAACCATCTGCGCTCGCCCGATTTTTTTGATACGCTGAAGTATCCCACTATCGAGTTTCGGTCTACTTCGGTAAAGGTGCAGAAAGACGGTATTGATGTAGCCGGCCGGTTGAGCATTAAGGATGCCAGCCAGGATATCCGCTTTCTGGCCAGGTATCTGGGTACGGTACAGGATCCCATGGGCAATACCAAGGCTGGTTTTGAAATGAATACCGTTTTTGATCGTAAAGCCTTTAATATCAACTGGAACCAGTATTTTGACAAACAGGGTGTGTTGCTGTCTGACGAAGTAGCCATCCATTGCGACCTGCAGTTGCTAAAACTGGAGCCGGTTGCAGCCGGTAATTAATGGGGTTCCGATATGGATGGAATAGTATTAATTATTTGATGTACAATTATTTAATAATTTATTACCGGTACTGCCTGGCAGACCGGTTTTTTGTACCTGATCCTGCGCAAATAAAGCAAAGCTTTTTCTCTGTTTATACTTTTTTGTATAAATCCCTCCGTACCTTTGCGGGATGAAAACAGAGATATACCAACCGGAGAAGACCGACAGGAAGGAGGATCTCGACATCCTGGAGCAAACGGTGCTTAATGAGTACAAGTATGGGTTTGTCACCGATATAGAAGCCGATGAGGCCCCAAAAGGACTGAGTGAAGACATTGTTCGCTTTATTTCTGCAAAAAAAAATGAGCCGGAATGGATGCTTGACTGGCGCCTGAAAGCCTTTCGCCAGTGGCAAAAAATGACTGAACCCAGCTGGGCCAATGTCACATTTCCCCCGGTAAATTATCAGGATATTATTTATTATTCTGCTCCCAGGCAAAAGATAAAACCGAATAGTCTCGATGAGATCGACCCCGAACTGCGACGCACTTTCGAAAAGCTGGGTATCTCACTGGAAGAGCAAAAACGACTGACAGGTGTAGCGGTGGATGCTGTTATTGACAGTGTGTCTATCGGCACCACTTTCAAGAAACAACTGGCTGAGCTGGGTATCATTTTCTGCTCCATGAGCGAAGCGATCCAGGAGCATCCTGAACTGATTCGTCAGTACCTGGGCTCGGTTGTGCCTGTAACAGACAATTATTTCGCCGCCCTCAACTCTGCTGTATTCAGCGATGGTTCTTTCTGTTTTATTCCAAAGGGTGTTCGCTGCCCGATGGAGCTTTCTACTTATTTCCGGATCAATGCCGAGAATACCGGTCAGTTTGAGCGTACGCTTATTGTTGCGGAAGGTAACAGTTATGTCAGCTATCTCGAAGGCTGTACAGCTCCCATGCGCGACGAGAATCAGCTGCATGCAGCGGTAGTGGAACTGGTAGCGCTTGAGCATGCAGAGATCAAATACAGTACTGTGCAGAACTGGTATCCGGGTGATAAGGATGGCAAAGGCGGTATTTACAATTTTGTAACCAAGCGCGGCATCTGCAAAGGTGATCACGCTAAAATATCCTGGACACAGGTAGAAACCGGTTCGGCCATCACCTGGAAATATCCCAGTGTAATCCTGAAAGGTGATCACTCGGTAGGTGAGTTTTATTCAGTGGCGGTGACCAATCACCATCAGCAGGCAGATACAGGTACCAAAATGATGCATGTGGGTAAGAATACCCGCAGCCGTATTGTATCGAAAGGTATCTCTGCCGGCCGCAGCAACAATAGTTACCGCGGGCTTGTACAGGTAGGCCGTAATGCTGACAAGGCGCGCAATTTCTCTCAGTGCGATTCATTGCTTTTGGGCGATAAATGCGGTGCACATACTTTCCCTTACATAGAAGTAAAAAACAATACCGCTGTAGTAGAGCATGAGGCCACCACGTCCAAAATTGGTGAAGACCAGATATTCTACTGCAACCAGCGCGGTATCGATACGGAAACAGCCGTAGCACTTATCATCAACGGTTTTGCCAAAGAGGTGATGAACCAGTTGCCGATGGAGTTTGCGGTAGAAGCCCAAAAATTACTGGCCATCAGCCTGGAAGGAAGCGTGGGTTAATTCAATCATTATTTGTAAACAGAAGTGACATTAAATAGACAATCATTATGCTGAAGATTCAGAACTTACATGCCGGCATTGAGGAAAAGAAAATCCTGAAAGGGATCAACCTTGAGGTTAAGCCGGGAGAGGTGCATGCTATCATGGGGCCCAACGGATCGGGAAAAAGCACGCTGGCATCTGTGCTGGCCGGAAGAGAAAACTTTGAAGTAACAGAAGGCTCTGTAGAGTTTTATGGTAAAGACCTGCTGGAACTGGCACCCGAAGAGCGTGCCGGCGAAGGCCTGTTTCTGGCGTTTCAATACCCAGTTGAAATTCCAGGTCTCACTACCACCAACTTCATTAAGACCGCCGTTAACGAAGTACGTAAATACCGTGGACAGGATGCACTGGATGCAGTAGGTTTTCTGAAGCTGATGAAAGAAAAAATGGGACTGATGAATATTGATCAGTCGCTGCTGAAC
>JAGODE010000119.1 GCA_017998385.1 Chitinophagaceae bacterium
TTTTTGATTAATCGGTGATCGGTGGTTAGGGGACAGTAAAGTTTTAAAACCCTTTAAACCTCTTAAACTCTTTATACCCTTTATACTTTTATACCCTTTATACTTTTATACCCTTAAACCTTTAAACTTTTCCACCTCCCAATTTGCCTTACCTTTGCCGCCACAGCCCGGCGTCAATTATCAGCCGCAGCTGTTTCAATTAAATGATTGCATTATGGCAGCCCGCACCGACCTGTTTGTAAGTCCTGACTATTTTCAACTGGATGAATTGCTTACTGAAGAGCAGCGGCTCATTCGTGAGTCTGTTCGCAGCTATGTAAAAAAAGAAATCAGTCCTATTATCGAAGATTATGCCCAGAAGGCAGAATTCCCCCGGCATATCGTAAAGCAACTGGGTGAGTTAGGTTGTTTTGGTCCCACTGTACCGGTTGAGTATGGCGGCGGCGGGCTGGATTATGTATCCTACGGGCTTATGATGCAGGAGCTGGAGCGTGGCGATAGCGGTGTACGCAGTACGGCTTCTGTGCAGGGATCGCTGGTTATGTACCCTATTTATGCCTATGGCAGCGAAGAGCAGCGTCGCAAGTATCTGCCCAAACTGGGAAGTGGAGAATGGCTGGGTTGCTTTGGTCTTACAGAGCCCAATCACGGCTCTGATCCCAGCAGCATGCTTACCAATTTCAGAGATGCCGGCGATCACGTCATTCTGAATGGTGCCAAGATGTGGATCAGCAATGCGCCTTTTGCACAGGTGGCGGTGGTATGGGCCAAAAATGAAGCCGGTGAAGTACATGGATTGATTGTAGAACGTGGCATGGAAGGTTTCAGCACACCTACTACACATGGTAAATGGAGTCTTCGTGCCTCTGCTACCGGTGAGCTGGTTTTTGATAATGTAAAAGTGCCAAAGGAAAATATTTTCCCCAATGTAAAAGGACTCAAAGGGCCACTTGGCTGTCTCACCAAGGCCCGTTATGGTATTGCCTGGGGAGCAATCGGTGCAGCAATGGATTGCTATGACACAGCACTGCGCTATTCGCAGGAGCGTGTACAATTTGGTAAACCTATTGGTGCGTTTCAGTTGCAGCAGAAAAAGCTGGCCGAAATGGTGACCGAGATTACCAAGGCGCAGTTGCTCAACTGGCGTCTGGGTGTGCTGATGGACCAGGGCAAGGCCACCCCACAGCAGGTAAGTATGGCTAAGCGTAATGCCTGCGAAGTAGCGACAAATATCTGCCGCGATGCCCGCCAGATGCTCGGAGGTATGGGTATTACCGGCGAGTATCCTGTTATGCGTCATATGATGAACCTCGAAAGTGTAATCACATATGAAGGTACACACGATGTACACCTGCTGATCACCGGCATGGATGTCACAGGCTTCAATGCTTTCAAATAAACAACAGCATCCGCTATGAAAATATTTCTCATTGGCTTTATGGGTTCCGGTAAATCATACTGGGGGCATCGCCTGGGAGAAAAACTGGGGATTCATTTTTTTGATCTCGATGAGCAGGTGGTGAATGCTGAAGGCAAAAGCATCAATGAGATATTTGAACAGCATGGAGAAGAGTATTTTCGGATCAGGGAAAAAGAAGTGATGCATATCATGACGGAAAGTCATCAGTCTTTTATTATGGCCTGTGGCGGCGGCACGCCCTGTTTTTTTAATAATATAGAATACATGAACCAGGCAGGTACAACCGTATGGCTCAATACACCGGTTGAAATCCTGTTTGAACGCTTGCTCAAAGAACGTAAGGCCCGTCCCCTGCTGCGCGACCTTACCGATGATCAGTTGCGTGGTTTCATCAGCCGAAAATTTGCCGACAGAAAGATTTATTACGAACAGGCCGATGTGATGATTGAAGACGAGAATATCGGCCTCGATCAGTTTATAGAAAAGATATTCCATGCATAAACGTTTTCTTACATGGGGAGCCCTGCTGGCCGGACTCGCTGTAGCCCTCGGAGCCTTTGGCGCTCATAAGTTAAAAGAACTGGTGCCACCTGAAACGGTTGCTACTTTCGAAACCGGCGTAAAGTATCAGATGTATCATGCACTTGCGTTGCTGCTGGTGGGATTGATCGCAGAACGCCTGGCTTCGGTATGGTTAAAACGGGCTGCATGGTGTTTCCTTATCGGGGTACTGCTCTTTTCCGGTTCACTCTATCTGCTCACCGTACTCAAAGCCACCGATTCAGTAGGCCTGGGTGGCCTGGGACTCATCACTCCCATTGGCGGTGTGTTTTTTATTGCCGGATGGATTTGCCTTGCGGTAGGAGTGAGGAGTATAAAAGTATAAAGGTTTAAAAGTTTAAAGGGTATAAAGAGTTTTAAAATTCTACTGGCCACCAGCCACTGACCACCGACCACTAAAGAGGTAGTCTCAGCGTAGTAACCGTTCCATTATTATTCTCAATCTGATAACTGCCGCCGATGCTTTCCATACGTTTGGCGATATTCTTCAATCCGTTTCCGAATTTGCGGATTTTCTGCAGGTCGATACCCACGCCATTGTCCACAATTTTTATAGTAAGTATTTCATCTGTCATAAAATAGATGCGAATCTCGCTGGCCTTCGAATGCTTCAGGGCATTGTTGAGCGTTTCTTTTACGCAAAGGAAAAGATTACGGCGCTTGTCGCCGGATAACTCACGCTCCGAAATAGTTTCAGGTGTATAGATGCGACAGGCAATGGGTGTGTTTTCGAAATACTCCAGGGCATAGCTGCGAATGTAGGATACCAGGTTGTCTACACTGTCGTTGCCACTGTTCATACTCCAGATGATCGCATTCATTTTATTGAGCACTTCATCGGCAGACCGGGAAATTTTTTCGATCTCTATCGGTGTGTTTTCCTTCATCTTGTTGCGGGCGATTTCACTCATAAGACGGATCGCCGTCATACCCGATCCCAGTTCATCATGCATGTCGGCCGAGATACGCTCGCGCTCTTCCTGCTGGCCTTTGTATACGGCAATTTCCCGTTCATATTCATTCATCAGGTTTTCTGCTTTGAGCCTTTCCCGCTCCTGTGCCTGCGCTATGAGCTGGCGACGGTTTTTGTAGTTTAGACCCATCAGAAAAAAGATCAGTTCCAGCAATATGCCCAGTTCGTAATAGAAAATAGAACTTTTGAAAATGGCGGGCAGGTCACGGGGAATGATATTGCCGGTAAGCATCAGCAGGGAAAAGAGCGAGAAGAAGAATAAACAGAAGTTACCCCAGAAAAGGTAACGCAGCAGGCGGTCTTCCCAGCGGCGAATACTGTATACAAGGAAAACAAAAATGATGATCAGGAGCAGTCCCTTGGCAATATTTTCAATATAGTTTTCGAGGGCAAAGTTCCAGGTGAAATAATGGACTAAGGTGAAGGCGATCATACTGCCTACAAGCATGATCATGCCAAAATTGTACAGCTTATGCAGAAACGGGTGGCGGGTACGCGTGGCCAGATAGGTTTGCATAAAAGGCATATACAGCAAACAGCCTACGCTTTGCATGATGAAATCAAGATAGCCTTCCTGGAAGAAACCGAAGTGGCTGCTATGATAACTGTAAATTCCTTTGATAAAAAGCATCAGACCCAGGAAAAAGGCATAGCCGGCATAATAAAGAAATTCTGCGTTGCGGCTCATGAAGTAGTTGGCCAGCGAAAACAGAATCATCATCATTAATAGCCCGCAGAAAACATACGTGAATACTTTCGATTCAATATTGGAGTTGTCAAGTGTAGTAACGGCAGCCTGCAGGTATTCGGGATGAATAAGACGCGGTCTTAATCCATTAAGGTGGGTGCGCACCTGTGTTAGCTCGGCTACGATCACGCAGGAGTCATGCGGTTGCAGGGTGAGCTTCCGGTAACTGATCTCTGCCGGTTGTTTGGGCAGGATGGAAGGCAACTGCTCCAATTGCCCATTACCCTGCAGTTTATACATAGTTACTTTCCAGAAATAGAGCCCGGGAAAAAACCAGACGGATTGGGCTGAGTCAGCACTATTGCAGAGATTGAAGCGTACGGCGATCTTTTTGGTAACATGATCGGAAGGGATATAGATCGGATGTACGACTCCTTTTGTGAACCGCAATTGCTGATAGACCGCCGGCAGCGAATCTTCTGGTCCGATATAGGCCGAAGCGATCTTTTTCCGCATTTTTCTCGAGGGCTCTTCGAGGTGTATCTGGCTGATATCCGTATAGTCAAGCTGGATGGTATCCTGTGCGCACAAGATGGCGGGCAGCAGGTACAGGAGGCCGGCAAGCAGGAGCCGGAAGCAGCGTGATGTATGTTTTGAGACAACCACTAAAATCAAAAGTAATATAAGCCGCACGGTTTTGCGCGTAACAGGCCTACTACTTTGCGGTAATTTTTCGGCCTGGGAGCAGTCTGGAAAGACAGGAAGTGGCATTCCGGCAAAATGGCAAACTATGCTATCTTTGCCGATATGGCCCAAAAGCAGAAAAAGACCCCTGCAAAAACTACCAAGAAGACTACTGGAAAGGCCGATGCCAAAGGCTTGAAACAGGAAGCAGAAGAACGGATCAACTGGCAGGAGCTGGCCCGGGATGAGCGCACCCTCAAGATCACGGGTGCGGTATGCCTGCTTGTCTCCTTATTTTTACTGATAGCCTTTCTCTCCTACTTCTTTACCTGGAAAGAAGACCAGACAGAAGTGACCCGTGGGCTGTCCATTCTGTTTGACCACGATGTAAAAGTCAATAACCTGCTGGGCCGCCTGGGTGCAGTAGCCTCTCACTTTTTTATTTACAAAGGTTTTGGGATCGCCTCGCTGCTAATCTGCACCTTCTTCTTTGTGATGGGAGTGAACCTGCTTTTCGGAAAAAAAGTTTTTTCGATCCGCAAAAACCTCAAGTACGTGACTATTGGCCTGCTGGTACTCTCCGTATCCCTGGCCTTTATTTTTTCCAATGGCCTTTTCCGCTTTGGCGGTGGTGTGGGTAATATGATCAGCGACTGGCTTACCGGTATACTGGGTAATGTAGGTACAGCGGCACTCCTGCTGGTAGTGGCACTGGCCTACGTGATCTGGCAATTTAACCCGGCCTTTAACCTGCCGCAAAGAAAACAAGCTGCTCCGGCTATAGCAGAAACAGATGGCGAGTCAGAAGATACAGAAGAAGAAACAGCGGAAGATGTGCAGCCTCAACCAGTGGCTGATAAAAAGAAAAATACAGTAAAGAAGGATATACCCCTGCTGGTAATTGATGAGGAAGTTGCTCCCAAACATGAGTTTACACTCATCGAAAAAGATCCTTCGCCAGAGGAAGAAGATGATGAGCTCGATGCCACCACGCCGCTGATAGAAAAAGAAATCGTGAACGATCTCTTTCATCAGCATGAAGAGCTTACGCTGAATGACCGGCTGGCAGCACAGATCAATCCTGAACCGCCGGTAGAGCAGGAACTGATCATACCTCCGCCACCAGTAAAACCCGAATCGCCGGTAATACCACCTGATGGACTGCAACTCGAAATCAAAACAGCACCCGTAGAAGAATCCGTGCCAGAAGGTGAGTCGGCTATAGAAAACCTGCCGCCTTATGAGCCCACACTCGATCTTCGGGATTATAAATACCCCAGTCCCGATCTGCTCGAAACGCATGGCAGCGAAAAGATCATCCAGGACCCCGCAGAGCTGGAAAATAACAAGAATCAGATCATCGCTACGTTACGCAATTATTCTATCGAGATTCAGAAAATCAGCGCTACAGTGGGACCCACTGTGACCCTTTACGAGATTGTGCCTGCCGCCGGAGTACGTATTTCACGTATCAAAAATCTCGAAGATGATATTGCGTTGAGTCTCGCAGCACTGGGTATTCGTATCATTGCGCCCATACCCGGCAAGGGTACCATTGGTATCGAAGTGCCCAATGTGAAGAAGACGGTAGTGAGTATGAAGACCCTGCTGACCTCCGACAAGTTTCAGTACAATAGTTTCAGTCTTCCCATTGCCATCGGCAAGAAGATCGATAATGACAATTATATCGTTGACCTGGCCAGCATGCCTCACCTGCTGATGGCGGGCGCCACAGGTCAGGGTAAATCAGTAGGCCTGAATGCGATCCTGGTTTCGCTGTTGTATAAAAAACACCCCTCGCAACTCAAGTTTGTACTCATCGACCCCAAAAAAGTGGAGTTGAGTATATACAGGCATATCGAAAAGCATTTTCTGGCCAAACTGCCAGGCGAAGAAGATGCTATCATTACCGATACCAAAAAGGTAGTGCATACCCTCAATGCCCTGTGTATTGAGATGGATAACCGCTACGATCTGCTGAAGGAGGCCGGTGCCAGAAATATTAAAGAATACAACGAAAAGTTTGTAAAACGTAAACTGAATCCGCAAAAAGGACATCAGTTTCTTCCTTTTATTGTACTGGTTATTGATGAGTTTGCCGATCTCATCATGACGGCAGGCAAGGAAGTGGAAATGCCTATAGCACGTCTGGCCCAGCTGGCCCGTGCCATTGGTATTCACCTGATCATTGCCACACAGCGTCCTTCTGTCAACATCATTACCGGTACCATTAAGGCCAACTTCCCGGCACGGATAGCTTTTAAAGTATCATCCAAGATCGACTCCCGTACTATTCTCGATACCGGTGGTGCCGAGCAGCTGATCGGCAAGGGTGATATGCTGATTTCTCATAATGGTGACCTGACCCGTCTGCAGTGTGCTTTTGTAGACACACCCGAGGTAGAGGAGGTGGTCGATTTCATCAGTACCCAACGCGGCTATCCCCAGGCCTTCCTGCTACCCGAATATGTGGACGAAAAGGAACTGGAAGGGAAAGACTTTGACCTTTCTGACCGCGATTCCATGTTTGAAGATGCAGCCCGCCTCATCGTGCAGGCGCAGGTAGGCTCAACCTCCCTGCTGCAGCGCCGGATGAAGCTGGGCTATAACAGGGCCGGCCGGCTTATGGATCAGCTGGAAGCTGCTGGCATAGTGGGGCCCAACCAGGGCAGTAAGGCCCGTGATGTGCTGATCAAGACCGAAATGGATCTTGAACAACACCTTTCACACCTGGGCTAGAAAACAAAAATGTTAAGAAAAATGGCATAGTGCAACCCGGCATCCTTGTTGCCAGTCTTGAATGGTAATAGCTTATTTTTGCGCCGGTTTTAAAATCGGTCATTCTGTAATCCGTTGATAAAATATTGTAAATGAAGAAGTTTTATTTATCCTTACTTTCTTTTGCCTTTGTTGGCGCCCTGCTGGCCCAAAAAGACCCCACCAAAAACGACCCCGAGGCCACAGCCGTACTCAAGGCCGTGAGCGACAAGTTCAAGACCTTCACCACCGTACAGGCAGCCTTCACCTACAAAGTAGAAGATGCAAAAGGCAAGGTGATGTCTACCAAAACCGGTACCGTAGTGATGAAGGGCACCCGTTATAAAGTAAGCTTCGCCGGCCAGGAGATCTTTAGCGATGGCAAGACCGTGTGGAACTATGATAAAAGCGCTAAAGAAGTAACGATTTCAAACCTCGATGCCAGCAGCGGCATGATCACTCCCCAGAAACTTTTTACCAATTTCTACGACAAGGATTTTTATTCACTTCTTAACGGAGAGAAAAAAGTGGGTAACAAAACCATCCAGGAAATTGAGATGACTCCTACCGATAAGAGCAAATCATTTCATAAGGTATATCTCCAGATAGATAAAGCGGCCAAAACCATTTACAGCACCCGCGTGCTCGAAAATGGCGGCAACCGTTATTCCTATACTGTCACCAGCATGAAGACCAATCAGCCACTTGCAGATAATGTTTTCGTATTTGATAAAAGCAAATATCCCGGTGTGGAAGAAGTAGATCTTCGGTAACGGAAAAATATATTCAATCAAAAAACCGGCTCACGCCGGTTTTTTGATTTTGGGCAGGTTCATATCTGTAGCCGCGCATTGCAAAGTAGCCGCGCATTGCAATGCGCGGCTACTGATAAAGGGGAGGTATCGGGAGCTTGTAGCATCGCATTGCAATGCGATGCTACAGGCAGAGGCGGTATATCGGACCCGTAGCGTCTCAAGGCAATACAGTACGATAGATATGGGGGGCAGGTTCGATCATCGTATGATCAGATGCGGCTACGAATAACAGATATAGATGGCGTATCAGGATCGTAGCCTCGCATTGCAATGCGAGGCTACTGATAAAGGGGTGTATCGGTCTCGTAGCCCTGCATTGCAATGCAGGGCTACAGATGTCGGGATCAGGTTCGTAGCCTGGTATTGCAATGCAGGGCTACGTAATGGAATTAACTGATTACCGCCTTCCGCAGTTTTACCAGTTGCTGCAGCAAGCCCTCCAGCAGATCGAGGCGCAGCATATTGGCGCCATCGCTAAGCGCTTTGGCGGGTTCAGGATGTGTTTCTATAAATAATCCGTTGGCGCCGGTGGCGATAGCAGCTTTGGCAATGGTACCGATGAGCTGCGGATTTCCGCCCGTCACACCACTGCTTTGATTGGGTTGCTGCAGGGAGTGCGTTACATCCATTACTACCGGAGTCTGGTGTTCCTGCATCCAGGGAATATTGCGGAAGTCAACTACCAGGTCCTGGTAGCCAAAGGTGGTGCCGCGCTCGGTCAGGATGATCTTATTGTTGCCGGTATGTTTGATTTTTTCTACAGCAAACTTCATAGCCGGTCCGCTAAGGAACTGTCCTTTTTTTACGTTTACGATTTTACCTGTTTCTCCTGCAGCATACAGCAGGTCTGTCTGCCGGCAGAGGAAGGCAGGTATTTGCAGTATATCGATATAGCGGGCGGCAATAGCGGCCTCTTCATGTGCATGAATATCGGAGGTGGTAGGTACGCTGTAGGCCTGCCCGGCTTTCTGTACCAGTTGCAAAGCAGCTTCATCACCAATGCCGGTAAAGGAGCCGGCGCTGGTACGGTTGGCCTTGCGGTAAGAAGCTTTAAATACATAGGGGATGCCCAGGTTGCGGCAGATACCCGATACTTTTTCGGCCACTTCCATTACCAGTTCTTCACTTTCCACCACACAGGGGCCGGCTATGAGGAAAAAGTTTTTTTCATCATACTGTTGCCCGGCAAACAGGTCTTTTAGAAAAGGAGTCATAGCGCGAAGATACGAAGAGAATGTGCTAATGTGCTAAAGGGTTAGTGTGCTAATGTGTTAATGAAGGGGGGATTATTTAATTCGGTCATTTCCTGTTTTACGATTACTTAATTACGTAATAACTCTCAGAATCAAAGGGCTGATCGGCATTAGCATATTAGCCCTTTAGCACATTAGCACATTGTTCGTTAGCACATTTTTCTTTTTTCCCCTACTTTTGAAAATTCAATCAACACGCATGCTCAAAGAAAAGATTCTTGTAATAGGTGCTAGTGGACAGATTGGGGTGGAACTGACACTGGCGCTTCGTAAAATATATGGCAATAACCAGGTGATCGCTTCAGATTTGCGGGAGCAGAATCCGTTGCTTGAGGGTACCGGTCCCTATGTGAGTCTCGATGTGATGAATAAGGAAATGCTGCATGTACAGGTGATCCGTCAAAACATTACCCAAATCTACCTGTTGGCGGCTATTCTTTCCGCCACTGGCGAAAAGAACCCCAACCTGGCCTGGCACCTGAATATGCAGGGGCTGCTCAATGTGCTGGATATTGCCCGCGAAGAAAAGATTCATAAGGTCTACTGGCCTTCTTCCATTGCTGTGTTTGGTCCCAGTTCACCCCGTCAAAACTGTCCGCAACAGACGATTATCGAACCCATCACCGTCTATGGTATCAGCAAATATGCCGGCGAATTCTGGTGCAATTATTATTTCAATCGTTACGGGGTTGACGTACGCAGCCTGCGCTATCCCGGCCTGATCTCGTACAAATCTGCTCCGGGAGGAGGTACTACCGATTATGCGGTGGAGATTTATCACGATGCACTGGAGAGCGGGCACTATGAATGTTTCCTGAAAGAGGATACTTACCTGCCTATGATGTATATGCCAGATGCCATCCGCGCCACCATAGAACTCATGGAAGCGCCGGCGCATAAGGTCAGTGTTCGTACCTCTTACAATGTGTCAGGTATGAGTTTTGCACCGCGTGAGATAGCTGCAGAAATAGCCAGTCATATTCCTGGTTTTTCTATTTCGTATAAGCCCGATTACCGGCAGAATATTGCAGACAGCTGGCCGCAGAGTATTGATGATTCAGTGGCACGTGCCGACTGGGGGTGGAAAGAAGAATTTGATCTCGCCGCAATGACTAGCGACATGCTAACCAACCTGCGCAACCCCTGATCAGCCGCGGATACTAAAGTCAGGAAACTCCTGCAGGGGCTGATCAGTTACTTCAACGGAATGCACCTGTGCCCGTGAAGGGCCTTTACTGCACCAGTCGGTGAGCTGGAGAAGCGGATCTTCGTCGCCAGTTGCCAGGATGCCTACCGTGCCATCGGTATTATTCCATACCTCGCCATACAGATGCAGCTCTTTTGCTTTTTGCAGTGTGCTCTGACGGTAAAAAACGCCCTGCACCTTGCCCGATACTTTTATCTGGATAGTTTTACGCACGATCAAAAGGGAATCAGTGAAACAATTTCTTCGAGATATTGCTGATCGGTGCTGTCATATTCATTCAACTCACTGCTATCTACATCCAGTACGCCCAGCACTTCGCCATTGCGGATAATAGGTACTACGATCTCTGAGCGGGAAAGGCTGCTGCAGGCAATATGTCCCGGAAACTTTTCTACATCGGGCACAATGAGTGTACGGGCTTCGGCCCAGCTGCTGCCACATACACCCTTTCCTTTACGGATACGGGTGCAGGCCACTGGTCCCTGAAAAGGTCCCAGCACCAGCTGGTCTTCTTTAACCAGGTAAAAGCCTACCCAAAACCAGCCGAACTGCTCTTTCAATGCACCTGCCACATTGGCGAGGTTGGCCACCAGGTCGGTCTCCCCATCAAGCAATCCTTTGATCTGCGGAATTAAGGATGTGTATTGCTCGGTTTTACTGCCGGTAGCGATTTTCAGGTCTTCTGCCATAGTGCAAAAGTATAAAAGTATAAAGGTATAAAAGTAGAAACGTGGAATTCAAAAGCCTGGTGTCTGCTTTTTTCCTGTTAATACTTTTAAACCTTTAAACTTTTAAACTGAATGTTACTTCCGCTTTATGATCTGAATCGTCCTGATAGGGTAACTCCCATCCTCCTGCCTTCCGCTGATGGCGAGTGGCAGAGGCTGGCGGTATCCGCTCATATCGCGGACGATGAGGCGCAGATTGTAGTTGCCTTCCGGTAAAGAAGCCGGTATAAAAAGCCGGTCAGTAAAGGGTTGTGCAGTATCGGCGGGCAAAAATAAACGGGGCTGAAAACGGGATGGCACTGTATAGAGCAGTGAATCGGTTCGCAGGTCATGCACGGTATAGCTTACCTGCCAGGCGTCATAACTGGGAGCCACCCCGGCATTGCGCCAGAAGAGTGTGCTCGTAAGTGTGTCGCCTGCTATGGCAGCAGAATCTACATTCCCTCCTTCAGGCAGCAGGCGGTAACCGGCTGCCCGGCTGGCTGCGATAACCTGCTGCTGCATACACGGACGATTGGATGCCGCATAATTGCCATTGCCAAACAGGCTGGCATGGTAGCGGCGTACCTGGTTTTCGAGGTCGCCGTATTCGCAACCATTGTATTCGGCACCACCATGAATGGGTTCACCTACTACGGGAGCAATCTTCCAGCGTTCACTCAGGGCCTGTTGAAATTTTAATCCTTTAAACTGTCCGGGGTTATTGTCGAGATAACGACTCAGATAATTGTCGGTAGCGCCCCAGTTATCGCGGCGCAGGCCCAGCTTTCCTTTTTTATTGGAAACAGTAAGTGCATAATAACCGATCTCGGGCGGATTGGCTGTATTGCGCAGCATATTGGCATCAAAACAAGCGAGGAGGGCAACGAGTTGAAACTCGGGAAATCCCTGCACATGGGCGTCAATGATGCGTTGCAGGCTGGCAGTAGTGGCGCGTGTACCTGCGGGGTGGTCTGTCATGTTTTCAACAATACCCGATTCATGCCATTCGCCATAGCTGCCATAACCACGCACATCTATATAGTTGATCACATTTTTATAAGGCACTCCGTTGAATGAACCTGTCTGCAAATGCTGATTGAGTGCGGCATTGAGTTTCTCCAGCGCTGTCAGGTAGGATGGGCTGTTCCAGTTAGGCACCCACATCTCGCTGATAGGAGTGACCCAGTCTTTGATCGGCTCATTCTGCATCTGCTGATGCAGGTACAGGGGGTAGGAAGCTATTTTACCATCAATCCGAATACTGGTACTGCCCTGTGTGCAGGAGGGGCAGGCTGCCATGATACCAAAAGAAAATTTCTGTCCGTTAGCAATAGCGTCATTAATCTCCTGGTCAAAAAGGCTCCAGTCATACTGACCAGGTCCTTTTTCGAGTTGTACCCAGCTAAAGCGGTAATATTTATCGAGCGATTTGCCATTGCCGTTAATAGTAGGAATGCTTACGCGGTACTGGTCGTGCCATTGCTCGGCACCCCGGCCGGGGGCCTGCAGATCAGGCAGGGAATCGGCGAGGGGCAGGAAAGATATATTGCCCTGCAGTATTTTCTTCTCCTGTGTACAGCCAGGTAAAATTTTCAGGCTGAAAAAAAACAGGAGAGAAACAAAGACAAAACGATAGGTTGCGGAAACAGGAGGGATTGTTGTCGAACTGTTAGACGAAAAAGGCATAAATAAAATTAGGAAAAAGAACGGGTTCTGCGCTTAAAAAAAAGCCCCCTGCTTGCGCGAGGGGGCTGGGTTCTCGATTGGACAAATATGATTACCGGATGGTCATCTTTTTGGTATCGGTGAAATCTTCTGTTTGCAGTTTATAATAATACAAACCGGTCGACAGTTTGGA
>JAGODE010000120.1 GCA_017998385.1 Chitinophagaceae bacterium
TCTTCTTCTACTGCCGCAATAAAAGAGTCGTAGAAAAATTGTCAACGGAAGGCACGAGTATCCCCAATACATTGCTTTGCCTTGTACGAAGCTGTACGGCATTATTATTAGGTTCGTATTCCAGCGCTTCGGCCAGTTCTTTTACTTTTCTTTTGGTGGAGTCGGCAATATCAGGGTGGTCTTTGAGTGCCCTGGATACCGTAGAAACACTTATACCCAGGACAGTGGATAATTCCTTGAGAGTGCTTTGCTGCATAATTACCCCCATCGTTTAGTTTGATACCAAATAAGCAATCGTACCACAATATAAAACAAATATGCGCACCAGTCCAGTGGTTTTCACCTGACTTTGGTTCGGCTATTTCTTTATTTATAGATACTATTAGTAACGACTGCTTGACGGTTGAAAACTGCGCCAGCTATGCCAGAACTCCTGGTAAGCGGGAAGTGGTTTTAATGAAGGCAGGCTGTCAATAGATGTGCCATCTATCCGATATCGGGCGGTGTTCTGATACAGGGTATCGCCTGAAAGCTTAAAAAACACATCCATATGCGGTCTTTGCAGGGCAAAAAAACTTTGACCATCGCCTGCAAGGGCCAGCAGTAAAGGTTGTCCGCCCAGGGTATCCTGTATGAGCCGCTCCTGCCTGAGCCTGTTCCAGTCGTAGGCGCGCCGGCTTTCTCCGGCACTTATTCCGATGACCCATGATTTTTCATTCCAGGAAAGGCTGTCTGAACCGGTCAGTGACTTGCGGCTGCTGCCATTTTCGTAATTGAATGTGCTGTCATAATTTGATACAAAGACCGGATCGGGCTGCATGATGAGAGATCCCGGGTTGAGCTGCAACCATTGCTTCAACGTGGTTTGGATGCTGAATAACTCTTTTAGTTTTGTACCTTTTAGTTTACCTGCTACCGCCTCTCCCGTTGCCTGACGCCACCAGCTATGCGTTTCTTCATCTTCGAGCATGGCATTGAAGTGATCCATACCAACCAGCCTGAAACGTGTGGGTTTTCCGTTTACAATGGGCTCAAAAATGCGACCAGTACGGCACACGGTGCAATAAGTAACCAGCACGGGTTGGCCATTGATACGATCCTGCACCAGATGGTGATATCCAATAAACTGAATGGGGTATGCTTTGGCCACCTCTCCGATACGTATGCCGATCACGAGCCGGTTTGTATCAACCTGACTTGAAGCGGCATTGGCCATAGACAGTGTTTGCGGCTGGCGAAACATCTGATCGGCAGCCATTACAAAGTTGGCAAAATAGGCTACCGCTGCCAGTAACAATAAGGGAAACAACAACACCCATTTTCTTCGCCATGATGAGCGAAAAAGTCCCAGCAACAGCAGTACTCCGAAGACAGCTCTGAATCCCCAGCGCCAGGTATACAGAAAATAGGCCAGTGGCAGACTGTTCATTCGCTGACTGCCTGGCATGGGCATAATGAAGTATACGTTGGCAATTTCAAACAACAGGAGACCCAGCCAGCTGATCCAGAATATTTTTTTCATGGACTCTGTTTAGTTTAGATGAAGGAGGCCTGCCGGCCATTCCTGATACAGGTATCTTTATTCCTTTATCCGTAATGGTTTCATCATAGTTATTTGTGGTAGCCAAACAGTGTTTCGTTTAAAACAGCCGGACCTTGCTTTGCCTGTTCTTAATTAAAGCCGCACTACAAAAGACACGCTCCCATTGCGGCCATCAGATGGCCATATGCCGGGTCCTGGATAAAAAGTAGGGCGCTTGGTAAAATACTGGTGGTTGAGCAGATTATTGATATTGGCTCTTACCTCGAGGTTGCCCGAAATACGACAGGAAGCGTTTGCGTCCAGCAAACCATATGCGGGTACCAGACCTACTGCACCTGTAGTTTTCAATGGCTCTTCTGTATTCAATGCATCGGCATACGAACTGGCAGTAAAACTGTACAGCAACGAAAAACTGGCCTTACGATAACGTAAAGAAGCACCGTTGCGGGTAATGAGTGCAGGAGCAGATTCTACTTTGTTACCACTTACGTCTGCATTATTGTTACCTGATTTCACCCATGCATCTTTGTAACGCGCATCAGTAATGGCTGTGGAACTAAACAGCGTAAGCCCTATTTTACCGGACAACATAAAGCCCGCCTGCACAAACATCTCCAGTCCTGTAGTAAAGGAGTTACCGATATTAGTACGATAAGTATAGAAATTGCCGAGATTATCTGTTTCGGACAGAGTGCCAAAACGATCCTGGTAGCGAAGCGCAAACGCACTTACATCCCAGCGCAGAAAACGCCAGCTGCCTCTGAAACCGAGTTCTGCATTATATCCTTTTGCATCTTTGATATTTGGATTTACCTTTTCATACAATGAACCCGGAATGAGATCCTTAAACAGCATGGGATGATAAGCCTGCGACCAGCCACCATAAAACTCACCGGCATTATTGAGGCGATAAGAGAAATTGACACCCAATAGCGGGAATCTGTGCCGGATGCTAACCGGCAATTCACTGGCCGGATAGTATACGATTGTGCCACTCATATCGGTTTTGCCCGATTCAACCCGCACACCGGCATTAATGCTGAGATGTGAAGTGATTTCGAATTTATTTTCGGCAAAAACAGCCACATTGCTGGTGCGCAAATGCACATCTCTACCCCATACGGGATCAACCAGTGTAAGATCGTAGCTGTTGCCCGTTGTACCCTTACCCAGTTGCGTACGATGCAGGTCATTATTCATGTACTGAATACCTGCTGCCAGTGTATGCGATCTTGCCCCGGTTTTATATTCCTGTAAGACCCGTAATTCTGTTGTGTAACTATTGAACCGGTCAATATCCACCTGCCGGTTATTGTACTGCATGGTGCTGGCATTGATGGTGTCCATTACATTGGTAGGCTTATCAAACTGCACACTATTACGCCTGCCCAGTACTGCTGAACTCAGGAGTTGAATGCGGGTGGCATCGGCCAGTTGCCAGTTGACAGTAACGGAAGGTACATGAATGTCGGGGCTAAAATAGTTACGTGAGCGCGTAGCCTGTCGCGGATTCACGTAAAACATGCTATCTGTCAACGCTCCCGGTATCCGATACAGGTATTTGGATCGCGACCAGTCGAGCCGGATAGAGAAACGGGGAGAGGCCTCATAAGCAATCATCACCGATTGAGCTTCCGATTCTGTACGTTCGTTGTCGCGGTAACCGTTTCTTGATTTGCGATGTATATAGGCATAATACCGGAATTTGCCGGATTTTCCGCCGATGGCATTATACGTGCTTAATAAATTAAAACTGCCTGCCGTATTAATGCTTTCGAACGAAAAAGGGCGGGTGGTATCGCCCTGTTTGGAAATATAATTGAGCATGCCGCCAAACTGTGCACCATATTGCAGCGATCCGGTACCCCGAACCAGCTCAATGCGGGCAATACTTTCCATTGGCATACTATAATGGCTGGCAGGATAGCCATACATATCTGAATTGGTCAGCGCGCCGTCTTTGCGGATGTTGAATTCCCAGCCCCTATGCGGGTCAAGTCCACGGGCGGCAATATTTACCTGGTTGCCTGTACCATCCATATCGTATACAAATACGCCGGGGATTTTGGCAAATAGCTGCCGGCCTGTTTTATTGGTAAGATCAGCCGGGCTTTGAGTAAGGTCAATGACCTCTGTTTTCTTTCCTCCGAAAATAAACGTGCCCTGCACAGACGGCAGCGGTTTAATAATGTTCTGATTGAGATAAGCAGTTATCACCACACTATCGAGCGACCTGGTTTTACCAATAGTATCCTGCTGGGCTACCAGCAGCATGGGGAAGAGGGCAAAGCCTGCCCCCAGCATTTTTTTTCTCATAACTAATAAATTAAAAAGGGGCGTCCGTAAAGAATTACAACGCCGTAAAATCGAATGCTTATATTGTATCAAACTCTTATACAAATCCTGCTGTACTAATGCAACAGAAATTTAATTTTTTACGGTTTTAAAAAGTGGGCGTCCGTAAGGAATTACAACGCCGTGACGAATGCTTATTGAAATAACCGATTTACAATTTTATTCGGCACCATCTGTACGGGCTCTCGCTACCGCATAGTTGCCTACGTTTGTTCCCACTACCAAACCAATTTCACAATCGCTGCGATAATGGATGCCGCCATACATGCGCGACATAGATGCTTCCTGTGCCATGGCTTTATAACTTTCCGCCCTATCGGGTACAATATGACCCAGTATAGCCGCTGCAGCCCCGCTGAATGTAGAGTGACCCGAGATGAATGCGGGGAAATTGGGGATACCGGTGAGTGTTTTAATACGTGGATCTAACTGGGCGGGGCGGGGATTGAAATAATGATATTTTGTATCCCAGCACACAATAGCAGCATCCATCAATGACATATTCAGCAACGCCATATTACGTGCCCAGCGTACTTCACTAAAGTTGAGTTTAATAAAGTCTTCCGAAGCAATCAGATCCCAGTGACCGGGAGGAGTGGAAGTACCTACCCCATCTGCCCAGTAATGTACGATACGAATTCGCTCCCGGGTTGGGTTATTGACGAAACCGAGAATCTCTTCTGTTTCCTTTTTCATCAGATCACTTTTGACCGGAGGGGGTGCATCAGGACGAAGCGAAATGGTAGTAAGTGAGTCAAATAAAAATGCTTTCACTTTACCAAACAGGGGCAGCATGGGCGGGCGGCGGGGTACTTCGAGGCTGTACCAGGGAGTTTCGCCACGGGCGATACAATCTGTTTCGAGCTGAGTCCACTGCTGCTGATTACCTGCGGCTGCACCGGCCCTGTCGCCACGGGCACGTGTTACAAATTTTTGCGCCACGGCCCGACCGAGTGCTTCACCCGCTTCCAGGTCGCTACGTACATTGGCTCCGGCAATAAGACGGGCCCGCTTGTGTTCTTCCGCTTTCTGATTGATATAATCCTGCTCGCCGGGAAACAAAAGTTTCAGCAACTCCACGGCCGCACCGGCTACCACGGCATCTTCTGAGGGATAAGAAGGCAATGTATTTTTAGGAACCAGCACTTTCAGCGTTGTGTCTACCCGGTAAGGAGCAGCACGATTGTAGGTGGTTTTATAATGCCAGGCAGCCACCAGTGCGTCGTACTGGGCTGCACTTACATATGCATAGGCACGTGCCGCATAAGGTGGGTTGGCAAAAGGAAACAGCGGATAGGCCAGCGGATTATTGGCACTTGGAAATGGATAAGTACCATCCGCATTCTGATAGGGAGGCAGGTTATATTTAGCCACCAGCTCGCGCAGTATCTCATTCCAGCGCAGTATGGCGCCGGCACTCCAGTATTTAACTATACGTTCTTCTTCTTCGCTGATATTCTCCTGCCAGCCTTTGATCTCATTAATCTGTGCAATATACTCGGGGGTATTGGTAGCAATAGGAGCTGCTACGGGAAACTCGGAGGCGCTCGTGAGCAGCACGGGTTTCCAGGTACCGGCATCCAGATCCTGATTAGTTGGATTAAGTGCCGGAATATTATCGGTACGCCCTTCTACATCCTTATTACAGGCAGTAAAGAAAAGCGCCAGACTGCCCAGAGCAGCAATGCCTGTGAAAATGACTTTTTTCATATCAGTTGGTTTTTGAAGGGGCTTTTGCAGATGTTGTTTTCTTACTCAGGTCAAACACATAAAACAGGGAGCCGTAAAAGCCGGTAGCCTGCCCCATGTTGCGGCCTGCAATGGTAGTGTTGCCTCCGGCTACAATAGAGAGCTGGGGCAGCCAGGGCAATACATATTTAAAATTGGCCCCCACTGTAGTCGCATTCATGCGGTTGCTGGGAAAAGGCATGTTGTTGCGGGTAATATCAAAACCACCCAGCGTAGTCCAGTTATTGACGATCGCCTCTGCAATGAGCCGGTTATTGCGCCATCCGGTCCGGAAATTGAAACTGGCTGCATCAGGCATTTCTACCTTATTGGTATTATGCATGCTGGTGGTATAGTACGAGTCGCGGTCGATTTCGATGTTGCTACGCAACACATAAGTGGCCGAGCCGGTTACAAACCAATTGCCTTGTTGAAAATCTGCCATCACACGAGCCTGCAGTGTTTTGCTGCGCATGCCAATCGAAAGAGGCAGGAAATCGGCTACATAGCTGGTAAGCGGGAATGATACACCACCAATCCCAAAGACGGTGAGTTTACCTCCGCCACTGGTGCGGTGCTCATAGCCTCTCCATTTAAGGAAGAGGCTGAGATCCTGCAGACCGTCAAGGCCATGCAGGGTGCCTGCAGTAGCTTTTGTTTTTACGTATGGTACAGAAAATAGTGCATTCAGTTTACGGCTGATGCCATAGTTGCCCATCACACTGTACATCTGTGTGGATACACGGCCAAGGTTCAGGTTTTCGCGTTTGCGGGTGCCTTCCCAGTAATTTTTCCAGCTGCTGTAGCTATACATGGGCCCCACGCAAAAGGCATTTTTTTCCATCATAAGGCCATCTATTTCTGTCTGGGCCTGAACCTGTGGTGCCAGCACAAGCAGCAGTGCCGGCATCAGTATTTTTGAAAGCGTTTTATATCGTGGCATAGTGCAGTTGTTTTGTCGTTTCGATTCCGGTTATGTTAGAATTTTATGCTCATGCCCAGGTTGATCACATAATCGGCAAAAGCAGCATCGCCCTGCTGAAAAGTGCCGGTGGCTGCTGATCTTTCTTTATCGGTTACGCTTTGTGTACGGTTGCGGGCAAGGGCAACCGGCACGGTGAGAAACCAGTTAGTTTTTTTGCCCGTCAGACTTACCCCCGGTTCAATGGCAATAGCATAGCCGGGTCTTCTAAACCCTTCACTGCCGCCAAACAGGTCATATACGGGTATACCATCGATACGGCCACCAGCCATGAGGGTAAATTTCCCTGTCATATAGCTGAAGCCTGCACGTACCATATACTGATCAGGTACACTGCAAATAGTTTCGTTAGCGAGCGCCGGAGAGAGCGTTTCACGATACGTGCGGGTGCCATTTACTTCACGTGGATTGATCAGGTAAAAGGCACTGGCATATACACCAAGATTGCGTGCTACATGGCGGTAAGCATTGACTTCGACAGTGAAACCTGTGCCGCCGTCGCCCAGTTGAATAGATTGGTCCACGGTGCGCAGTTCGCTGCTTCCGTTGGGGCCTACATTGTGCCAGTAGTCCTGGTAATTGTAATCGCCGGTGGCAAATTTGATACCCATGCCTACCTGTACATTTCCTTTATGAGCCTTTTTAGGATCAAATACCCAGTAATAAGCACTGGCGCGGATATCGCCCAGGCCAAAAGATTCGGTATTGCGGCGCTCACGTTTTACATATACACCATTCACGAGCCCGTGTTCATACAATGAAGAGCGCACATTGGAAAGTAACGGCATATTAAGACTCAATGACCAGCGGCTATTGAGTTTACGTACTATGGAAAGATCAAGTGCATGCGAGTAGTTGATAACCTCTGTATGCTGTTCCAGCCTTTCTTTCTGTTCTTCTTTGCCTTTAAAATGGCGAAATGATTTAAAGTAACGGTAGTTAGCATTGAATTGCCATTTGGTATTATCGGCAACGGGTTCCTGCAATGAACAGGAAGAGCCAGTGCTGCGTATAGCTACGCAACCCTGTGCTTCGCTATGCTGCTTCGTGGCCAGCAGGCCCAGCAGCATAAAAAATTTTATGCGACGCATAAGTAAGTAGTATGGTTTTCGGGTTCTGGAAGGTTGGTTACTTCCTGAACTTCAGTTTCTGGACAATAAAATCGCCCACTTTCCGGCCATACTCTGTACTTACAATGCATGAACTGTGATAATGAATACCTCCATAAAAACGGGCCCAGTTATTTTCTTCTGCTGCCTGCCTGAAGGATGTATAGGATCTGCTGGGTATTCCGAACTCCAGCTCAGAAGTATCAGTATATGCAAAGTTGTCACCAAAGACCGATGTCAGCGCTTCTGCATTGGCAGCCGACACGGTAGAGTGACCACAGGTGTATTCGGGGAAAGGGGGAGTTTGCAACAATGGTTGCCACTCGGGATCAATATATTTATTGATCACCGTTTCAGGACGCACGGTATTGTGACGGAATTTTTCGTCCCAGCAATGGATAAATGCATCAAACTGCGCAATAGCAGTAATTGCATAGGCATATACGGTAGCAGCATAATCAAACCCCGCCTTTTTTGCTGCAATACCTACTATGGCCATCCAGTGACCGGGAGGCGAAAACTTCTTGGTACCAAACATCACGTGACCTGATACGTTTAACTTGAACGGATTGTCGTCCCAGAAATTAGCGATATGCTTTTGCTCATCGGTAAGGTTGTCGACGGCATTTTTAATTGCCATTACTTCCTTATAATAAGCGCTGTTGGTGTCTTTGATATTGAAAGGAATGGGAGGCGGGGGTGTAAACTGATCTGCGCTATCCAGCACTGCTGTACGTATCTCCATCCAGTGGGGTTCCATGGCTGAAGTATAAGCAGGTGGTGTGGGTACCCAGCGGCCGGGAGTATCAATTACAGTATACTTGGGCGCGCTACGGGTCTGTGCATAGTTGTCACCTTTACTCCATTTGATGATATGCTCTGCTACCTGGCTGGCGTAGGCCGATGTGGCTTCCAGCTCTTTGGCGGGCATGCCTTCATCGCGCATCAACTGCCTGAGACTGTCTACATAGTCTTTCATGCTACCGGCAGGGAAAGTCACCGCTTCTCCTACCTGGCAAAAAGCCAGGAGTGAAGCAAAATTGAAATTTATCCCGGACGTAGTATCAGGTGCAGGTACGGCGTTCAGATCATTGATCTGGCCTGCCAGGGAATAATACTGGTCAGGATAACCAGCCGCGATTACTTCATAGGCAGCCACACTGGCATACATATAATTGCGTGATGCCACAATAGGACTGAAATTATTCCCCATCACCACCGTATTCAGTTCGTGTACCATCTCGCTGAATTGAATAGGGTCAGCTGCCAGTTTTTTATAGTTGTCTCCTTTACCTGTGCATGAAGTAAACAATACCAGTGCCAGCAGAGAAATACCAACAAATGTTCTCACTTTCAATAAATCTTTTATTGCTAAATACAATTCCTTCCACCTGCTTAGTGCAGCATGAAAAAATAAACGTTCAATCCGATTCAGGAAAACCGAATGCTTATACATTCGTTTCGGGAGGCTGGCCAGTTACCTCTGCATAACAGACAGGAAGTGTTTGAGTAAAAACGGGAAAAGAATGTTGTGACTGCTGTACAATCACAGACAATTCGGGATAAACAGTTTTGTTGTTGTATTCGCTCCAGAAGCTTTTTGCAAAACCGGCATAGTCACCGCTTTTTTTATCGGATGATTGCTGGTCGAGGCCATTTGTCTTTTTATAGTAGTTGGAGCCGGCCGCCTTGATCTCATCTTTAGCACTGTTGGCAATACATTTCAGTACGAGGAAGCCATCTACCACTTTGCTTTTTACATAAGTGTAATGTTTGCCTTCTACTTCTACTTCGCCATAATGACGCTCAAATTCGGGCTGACTGATCTGATAGGGAACCTCTAGGGGGATCTTTACTTCTATGAGTTCTGCCTCATCATACTGCTGACTGTCGAGGCGGGCCTCCAGTTGCTGATCTGCATGGCTCTCCATCAGACTGGTAATAATACGGTAGCCGTACCAGTTGAAGAACAGCATAAGCAACAGAAATATGGCAGCTAATTTTTTTCTCAAAGCAAATAATCACCAACAAGGTAAGGTTTTTTTCAATAGCGATAAGGCCACATCCTTATTTTATTTCACCGTAAAATTCTTCTTTTCCGGGCCCACTCCTTTGATGGTCAAACGCTTCCAGTGAGGAGGCAATACCGACCTGACCTGCACAATACCTTTGGGTGTGATATCAAGACCGCCAAAACCCATGAGTACGCTTTGCAGGATACCGCCTGCACCTGTAGCAAAGTAGGGATTGGTGCCTCCTTTTGTTTCTGCAATCACCCGGAAAGGCGGATTGAGGTTGGGCAGGTAAGCTTCCTGAAACCAGTGCCAGGCCTTTTCGCGATTGCCCAGGCGTGCATACAGCAGGGTGAAGATAGCCTGCGTCATGGCCGGTGTGCCTTCATTGGGTACACGGGCTTCATAGTATGTGAGGTCTTTTTGAATTTGCTGTACGCTGGTAATCTCTTTGAGCGGATAGGCCAGCAGATTTACATCGGCCTGTTTAATGCCTTCGCCTTTGTAGCTGGCATGCTCGCGCGTGACGCCATCTTCCATACTAAGAACAGGAATATTGGCTGCAACCAACTGCCAGTCGGGATCAGCGGGCAGTCCAAGCAGGCGGGCCGCTTCTGTGGCATAGCGGAGATTGGCCCGTGCCGCAGCATTGGTAAAAGCATTGTTATCTACATTCTCAGCCCACTCATCTGCAGCTACCACATTGTTGATATCATAATGCCCGGGGCCGTTGCGCTCTACCCGGCTTGCCCAGAATTGCGCCGTAGCCTGCAGGATGGGCCAGCCTTTTTCACGCAGCCACTCTTTATCCTGCGTGACACAATAGTAATTCCATGCAGCTATGGCTACACAAGCCGTGATGTGGTGCTCAAACGGGCCACTCAACGCCCATACAGGCGTTTCCTCCACACCTGTTTCGGCACTTTCCCAGGGGAACATTGCCCCTTTAAACCCTTTTGAAAAAGCATTGCGACGGGCAGCCCCGAGACGTTGATAACGATACTCTACCATACTCTTCGCCAGTTCGGGGTGCAAAACCAGCAGAGCAGGAAACATCCATAACTCTGTATCCCAGAATACATGCCCGTTATACCCCAATCCGCTCAGCCCCATTGGAGAAGGAGATAACGCTGTGCCTTCCCTCGAAAATGAATACAGGTGATATAACATGCTGTGTACATCCTGCTGGCTTTGCGGATCTCCTTCTATTTCAATATCACTCTGCCAGAGCTGATCCCATGCCTGCTCATGAAAACGCAGCAACCGCTCACGGCCCTCCAGTTTAGCATAGATCGTAAGGCGCTCAGCTTCGTTGAGCGGATCATCATGATGAGCTGATGTAATTGATGACCCCACCATGGAGAAACGATATGTTTCACCGGCCTTAAGTGCTTTGGTAAATTTCAGGAGGTGCATGTTATTGTCCCACATTTCGTGAATAACCCGTGGTTCAGCTCCATGCGGTTCGGCGAAAAGAAAGGTATTACTGGCACACATAAGCAGTTTGCCCGTCGGACTTTTGGCCGACGAGGTAAGCAAACTGATAACCACATGCGGCCGGTCTATTTCATTATAATAATTCTGAACATCCCTTAACGCATCGGGTGCTTCCATCACGCCTGAGCCGGTAAACCGGATATCGCTCAGCGCCCGGATAGTTACATCCATTAATACCGTATAGGGCAAATGACGCAAAGCGTAATAGGCATAACTGATCTCGGCCTTATTTCCATAGAGAAATGTGGACGTAAAAGAAGCCCTGCGTATATCCAGCTCCTGCCTCATGCCGGTGATATTACCGGCGCTGATGCGGGTGCCATCGATATCCAGATTCATATTGAGCAAATTGAAGCTGCGCAGAAAATTGCTGACCCGCCCGCGCCCATACAGATCATAGGCCCCGGCCAGCACTACTTCTTTTACGCGAAAAGGCTCCGGAGCCGATACAATACCAATCATGCCATTGGCAACAGTGACGCCATAATAGCCGGCAGGCTGCACAGCCGGCGCCGTTATTTTCCAGGATTCCTGTGCCGGCACTGCGGTGCTCAGGGACCATACAAAAAAGCAAGAAAGCAATCGTTTCATAACACGTTGTTTTATTAAACTCTGTGGTAAATTTGTTTGAGTTGCCTAACTACTAACCTGCATCGTCCATATGAAAAAAATACTCCTGATACTACTGGCGCTGATCTTCGTTACACTTTGTTGTATCTATCTCTTTATTCCTAATGTGGTACAGCACTCCAGTGGCCATTCATCACCTTATCGTTACGACGCTGTGCTGCGGCGGCTCAAACAACCGGCCAACTGGCTTTGCTGGGCCGACAGTCAGTCTCTGCTGGCGAAAGATGGGCTGATTCACCTTAGCGATATCCGTTTTCGTGCCGATAGTTTTTCGCAATCTGCCCTTTACTTCAGCCCGGTGGCTCCTGCGCAGGGCTATCAGCTGCGTCTTGCGATCAGCCCTGCCAACGGCGACTCAACCCGCCTGCAATGGGAGTACCGCTCCGCCACCTCTTATAATCCCATTCAGCGGATCAACCGCTACAGGGAAGCCCAATCGGTGATGGATGCACTTGATCAGCTATCGGCCCATACCGACCGGTATTTCCGGAGTATTGAGGGCGTGTACGGTTTTGCGATCAATGAAGCAGTTGTCAGCGATTCATTGTTAATTTCCACATCCGGCAACAGCAACACCTATCCCGATATCCCTTTCATTTATTCCCTTATCGATAAATTATACAGTTATCTGCGGCAACAGCAGGCACAAGCGTCAGGTGCTCCCATGCTCAATATTCTGAAGCAACCCGAAGGCGGTTATCTCGTACGCGTGGCATTGCCCGTGAACCGTGAACTGCCTCAGCAACATGACATCAGCTTCAAACGCATGCTGGCCGGTGGTAATATTCTCATCACAGAAGTAAAAGGAGGTACGGTTCAGCTGGAAAAAGCATCGGTACAGATAGAGAACTATATCAAAGATTTTAAGCGCATGTCGCCCGCCATACCATTTCTGTCGCTTGTAACAGACCGCCGGCAGCAGCCCGACAGCACACAATGGATTACCCGCATTTATTATCCGGTGATGTAAATACGTTATTTGCCTGCAAAATCAATCAGCAAAGCACTGGCGTTGTTACGTACTATCAGGTAACACATGCGACCCGCTACCCGCACTGAGCGTATAT
>JAGODE010000394.1 GCA_017998385.1 Chitinophagaceae bacterium
GTACTATCGGGTGCTTAATATGCCCGTTGTACCAGAAACTGAGCCAGTTCTCTCAATGGCGCTTTGCGGCCTGAGAGTACAGCAATATCATCCAGGTGGCGTAATGCTTCGTCGAGGTATTTATTCTTCAGTTCCATGGCCCAGGCATCCACACCACAGGCCCGGAAAATGCCCAGCATTTGCTCCACCTTATCGGGGGCATTACTATTCAGCAACTGATTGATCTGATCAGCCTGTTCCGCATTGGCGGTTTCAAGGGCATGGATCAGTAAAAATGTCTTTTTATTGGCCAGGATGTCGCCACCTACCTGTTTACCAAAACGCGCAGGATCGCCAAACGCATCGAGGTAGTCGTCCTGTACCTGGAAGGCCAGGCCCAGTTTGCGGCCAAACTCATACAGCAGTCCCTGGTTACGCTCTCCTGCGCCACCCAGGATAGCCCCCATTTTGAGGCTGGCAGCCAGCAGTACCGAGGTCTTCAGTTCTATCATTCGCAGGTATTCGGTTAGCGACACCTGACCGGCTTTTTCAAAATCCATATCCAGTTGCTGTCCCTCACATACCTCGCGGGCGGTAGTGTTGAAAAGCACCTGGATGGGTTTGATAAAACCAAGATCTACCTGGCTCAGCAGTTCATAAGCTGCTATGAGCATTACATCGCCAGAGAGGATGGCTGTATTATCGCCATACTTATATGGAACGGTTGGTTGTCCGCGTCTAAGGGGCGCCTTATCCATGATATCGTCATGGATGAGGGTGAAATTGTGAAAAAGTTCAATAGCCGTAGCCAGTTGCCAGGCATCGGGATGCACTTCATCAAACAGCTCATTTCCCATAAGACACAAAACCGGGCGTACGCGTTTGCCTCCCAGTTTCAGAAAGTAAGCATTGGGCTCATAAAGACTTGCCGGCTGATCCGGAAAACGATAACCGGCAAAATACTGGTTGAATTGCTGTAAAAACTGTTCGAACGAATACATGGAAGTATTAAGTAGTGAGTTTTAAGTAAGAAAATGTGCTAATGTGCTGATTTGATAAATGTGTTAATGGGATGATGGCGAAAGGTATAAAAAATATAGGCATTACGTATGCTAACCATTAGCACATCAGCACATTTAGCACATCAGCACATTTATCACATCAGCACATTTATCACATTAGCACATTTATCCCATTAGCACATTACTTCTTCTTCTTTTTCGCTTTTCTATTTGCTATTTCCTTTTCTTCTTCTTCCTGCATTATCCATTCATAATCGAGCTGGCGTTTGAGGAGGTTGGCAGCAGCCACCTGTATACGTACTTTATCGCCCATCCTGAATTTTTTACCGCTGCGCATACCTACGAGGCTGTAGTCCGATTCTGCATGACGGAATTCATCGTATTCCAGCAGGCTGTTTACACTTACCAGGCCTTCGCATTTATGCTCTACCGTTTCTACCCAGAAGCCGAAGCTGGCCACACCGCTGATGACTCCATCGAATTCCTCACCCACATGATTTTGCATAAACTGGACCTGCTTATATTTATTAGCGGCCCGCTCAGCTTCCATGGCAGCACGCTCCCGCTCACTGCAATGCTGGCAGCGCTCTTCGAGTTTTTTATCTGCCACCAGTTTCTCATCGAGTATCTCCTGCAGCAACCGGTGTACCATCACATCGGGATAACGGCGTATAGGCGAGGTGAAATGACAATAGAATTCAAATCCAAGGCCATAGTGACCAATGTTTTCTGTTGTGTATTTAGCCTTGGCCATTGTACGTATACCCAATTGCTCCAGCACATGCTGCTCGGGCCGGCCATTTACATCTTTCAGCAACTGATTAAATGATGCGGCAATTTTTTCCGGCGAGGAGGAGTCAAACTTGTGACCAAACTTGTTGGCGAAGGCGATAAAGGGCAGCAGTTTTTCTTCGTCGGGAGTATCGTGTATACGATAGGGAAATGGCAGTGGTTTGTTATTGACTTTTATTTTGGATACATGCTCGGCCACATAACGGTTGGCCAGGAGCATAAACTCTTCGATGAGCTGGTGAGCTTCCTTACTTTCCTTGATTACAATGCCGATCGGGTTGCCTTTTTCATCGAGTTTGAAGCGTACTTCCTGCGAGGAGAAGTTGATAGCTCCTTTATTGAATCGCTTCTTACGCATTTTCTGCGCCAGTTCATTCAGGATAAGAATAGTGGCGGCATGATCGCCTTCTTTTGTTTCGATGATTTCCTGTGCTTCTTCGTATGTATAGCGGCGATCAGAATGCATGATCGTTCTGCCCAGCCAGTATTGTTTTACTTCAGCTTTGCTGTTGATCTGGAAAATGGCCGAAAAGGTCAGTTTGTCTTCGTTGGGCCGGAGTGAACAGAGCACATTGGAGATATGTTCCGGCAGCATGGGATTCACCCTGTCTGGCAGGTATACGGAGGTGGCTTTTTGATAAGCGGCCTTATCCAATGCGGTGTTGGGTTCTACATAATGGCTTACATCGGCAATATGAACGCCGATTTCATAGAGCCCTTGTTTTATCTCACGGAACGAAAGGGCATCATCAAAATCTTTGGCATCTGCCGGATCGATGGTAAAAGTGAGTACATCTCTTACATCTTTCCGATTCTTTATTTCCGATTCAGTTATCTGATCGGGGATGCGGGCTGCCACTTCTAGTGCATCGTCAGGAAACTCGAGCGGAAATCCGTTTTCGAGCAGGATCTCCTTCATAGCGGCATCGTTGCTGTTTTCGGCATCCAGTATACTGATCACTTCACCCACCGGGCGTTTATCCTTATTGTCCCATTTTACCAGCCGGGCCACTACTCTATCACCGTTTTTAGCGTTGTTAAGCTGATTGATCGGGATAAAAAGATCGGGCATGGGTTTATCTGATTCTGCCACAAAAAAGGCGAAGTTTTCACTTACCTGCAGCTGACCGATAAACTCTACCCGTTTTCTTTCCACTACTTCAGTTACCTCGCCCTGGAGGCGGCGGCCACCGCCGGATTTAATTTTTACCAGTACCGTATCGCCATGCATGGCTGTATTAAAATCTGCAGGACGGATCAGGATATCTGTTTCCTGGTTGGGAACAATGACGAATCCCATGCCTGAGCGTGTAATGTCGAGCTTCCCTTTATAGAGCTTTCCATCAGCTCCTCTTTGTTTATTTTTTTTTCTTGAGTTGTTTTTTCTTCCCATAGGTTAATTTTTCTGAGGACGTTCGAATCCGGTAATGAACCGGCGTACTCTATTTGCAAACTTGTCTTCTTCACCAAATAAAAAATGATGCCGGACTGGTATCACATACAATGGCAGGTCAGCCATTTCTGACCTGAATTTAATCAATCGAACGGCATCTTTCTCTGTGGTGAGTATTAAGGCGTATCAAG
>JAGODE010000121.1 GCA_017998385.1 Chitinophagaceae bacterium
GGATTAATATGTGTAAAAAGTATATGTAGTAGTTTTTAGCCGTAGTAAAACAGGCCGGACCGTATTTTCTGTTACCAGTTGCTGAAACGGAACCCTACAGTATAAGGAGTATGATCAAGTCCTTTTTCATACATGCTCTTGAATGCATAGCTGCCATACAGTTTTATAATACCCAGCGATATTTCGCCTACATAAGACAGTTTCCATTTACGCAGATCAAAATCGCTTTTTACTTTTTCCACATCGCCGTCAATTTTTGTTTTTTGACGGGCGCTGTACAGGTAGCCCACGCTTATACCGGCACTAATGCCATAGTTGCTGGAGCGGTCGGGTGTAAAGTTGAAATTGATCATCACAGGTAAAGTGAGGTAGTCTGCTGCCAGTTTGTTTTTACCGGTACCTGGATTGTTAAGATCGATCAGGGTTGGGTTTTTGCTGTAACGGATGTGTTTGTCCTCGAAATGATAGTTGTTCAGCTCCAGTCCCAGTCCGTATTTCAGGTTCACCACATGTTTGATCATGTTGATGCGTTGCATGAAGAACCAGATATTGACGCTTCTTGATTTGCCGCCGCGCAGTTTAAACCAGTCTTCATTACTGCCGGGAGCAATAGCCTGTGCATCTGCACCTGCATAGTTTGTCTGGTCGCTGTAGTTGGCAAAACCCAGGTCAAGTATCCACCAGTTGGTGCTGATATTTGATGGCTTGTCGCGGTAGCGTTTGGTGAAACGGAACACGCGGTTGCCTCTGCGTGTAGTATCTCCGCCACCACCACCAGGTTCACGGATGATGACCATGCCGCCAATTTTGATTGTATCAGGTTTTTGTTTGCTGCTGCTGTCTTGTTGAGCAAAGCCGGTGAGCATTGTGCATAAAGCTATGCACAGGGTAAAAATCCTTTTCATAAAAATCGTTTGATTCTGTTTGTAAAATTACAGGCGGATGGCCACCCCACCAATCAATAACCGGTCATCGCTGTCCGTTGCCTTGATATTAGTGGTTCGTTCAAAGGTCCGTGTTACTTTCCGGAAAAATCCACGGAGCTTGTTCTTTTTGGCAGGCTCTGCATCTTCTTCATCAGCTGCATTGCCGTCCGCTATTCTATTGTCTAACGGCTGAATATTGGCAGGAGTTACAGCCGTAGCGGGTTTTATTTCTTTTGAAAATGTTAATGCTGCGCTTTCAGGAGCAACCGGGCGGATAAAAACATCTTCTGCACTTTCATTTATATTGGCAGCTGCGATCACTGCATTTTCAATCGTATTGCCCGGTTCTTCGCCCGATGTTTTGCCGGTAGTTTCTGTACGGCTATGGGCATCGTTGGTTGCCGAAGGCTGATAAAGAGCCGGGGAAGCATCCGGGTTTTTAACCTGATCAGCAGTGGTTATGTTGACCGGGTTTTCTGGCTGGGCGGTATTTTCTGTGGTGGTACTGCTGTTTTGTCCGGAGCTGCCGTTTGCTGTGCTGCCGCCTGGTCTGGTAGTTTTGGACTGTTCAATAACAGGACCGGTGACTGCCATACCGCTACCGTTCTGCTGATCGGCCTCATCGCGGATCAGCATCAAGGTACCTGTGCCGATTGCCAGTATTAGCGATGCTGCAATAGCAATACGCCGCCAAAAAATGGTGCGTATCCTCGTTTCTGTACGATACAGGCTTTGTTTGTCGGGAAATACGATGCCGGTATCCGGTTGCAGGCGTGTGTGCTGCAGCACCTGTAATTCGGCTGCGTAGCCAGGCTTATCGGTTACCCAGGCTTCTACATCCAGTCGCTGCTGAGGGGTAAGTTCATTATCGATATACAGGAAAAACCATTCTTCATAATTGCCGGCATTGATTTCAGTAGTAGCCCCGCTGCGGAGCAGGCTTTCTTTTCCGGCAAAGGAAATGTCCATATCGGGCTGCAGGCGGGTCTGCAGCAACAGATCGAGTTCGGCCTGCAGGTCGGGGTGCTGAGCGGCAAAAGCCTCCACCTCACGGCTGGTAGCCGCATCCAGTTCCCTGTCGAGATAAAGGATGAAATATTCTTCGTAATTATGACGTGTGATCATCTTTACTTGTTTTACTGGCAGCTAGCCATCGTTTTCTTAAATCACATTTTCAATTTTCACCAGGTATTCTTTCAGTTGTACGCGGGCACGGTGCAGGTATACTTTTACCTGGCTTTCACTCAATCCCGTTATCTGGCCTATTTCATCATAGCTATAACCTTCATAATCTTTTAGCAATACCAGCGATCGCTGGGTTTCACTCAGCCGGTCGAGCGCTTTTTCCAGCACCTTCCGCAGGTTAGATACCGGACGGTCCTGCACCCGGCTGTCTTCACTGAATTCTTCCCGCAGGCTTATCCGCTTTACTTTGCGGATATGATCGATCATCTGATGGTAAGCTACGGTGAATAAATAAGACTTCGACCGGCTGGCATCTACCTCAGCCCGGTTGCGCCACAGCTTTTCAAAAGCGGTCTGCACCACATCGCGCGCATCCTCTTCATGTTTTAAGTTCTTGAGAATGAACCTATACACGTTGTCAGACCAGGTGCTGACGCATTCATTGTATTCCCTTTCAGTCATAAACAGCCGGAGTAGTGGGCAGGCAATAAAGTTAATCATCCCGCCCGGGATTTATGATTAATACGAGATAGTGTACAAAAAAGTTACAGTCAGGCAAAAAAAGCCTGAAAATCAGAAAGCGGAGAAAAACTGATTGGGGAGGTTTTCCCAGATCATTTTCCCGCCTTTTTCTTCCTTTTTGCAGGATTCTTCCAGCGATTCCCGGTCAGATCCTGCACCGGTAGCTGCCGGCTGGGAGGCCCACAGTACCAGTGTCGTACCGGTCAGCAGTAAGGCAAAAAGGAGGACTTGTATATTCAATTTCAGTCTCATGTGTTGGCGGGTTACTATCATTTGACGACAGCTCTCCAAAAAATGTTACAGCAAAAATAGAATCTCTCCGGGTAGTCCGGAAGGGCTAGTTGACAGACAGTTGATTTTTGCCAATGAACTGCGGAAAAATGGGGGTGAACGAAGAAAGGTTAAAGGGTTTAAGGAGTATAAAGAGTTTAAAGGGGTAAAGCACAAAGATCCCATTAGCACATTACCACATTAGCACACTAGCACATTAACCACATTAGCATATTAATTTCATCAGCACATTATCCTATTATATTTGCATTCCAAATCAATCATATGAATCAACAATTTGCCCGGCGTATTGCCGGCGAAATAGAAGAAATAAAAGCGGCAGGTCTGTACAAAACCGAACGTATCATAACCAGTCCCCAGGGCGCTGAGATTACTGTAAACGGCAAAACGGCCCTGAACTTTTGCGCCAACAATTACCTGGGCCTTTCCAGCCATCCCCGGGTGATAGAGGCGGCTCATAAAGCTATAGATGAGCGTGGCTACGGTATGAGCAGTGTGCGTTTTATCTGTGGTACGCAGGATATACATAAGGAACTCGAAGAAAAGATATCTGCATTTCTGGGCACAGAAGATACGATCCTGTATGCAGCGGCTTTTGATGCCAATGGAGGTGTATTTGAACCGCTCTTCAATGAGCAGGATGCTATCATCTCCGATGCACTCAATCATGCCTCGATCATTGATGGCGTGCGCCTTTGTAAAGCCCAGCGGTTTCGTTATGAGCACAATAACATGGCCGATCTGGAAGCGAAATTGCAGGAAGCCGCAGGCTGCCGCAGCCGTATCATTGTTACCGATGGCTCATTCAGTATGGATGGTACCATCGCCCAACTGGACAAGATTGTAGAACTGGCCGGAAAGTATGATGCGGTAATCATGGTCGATGAATGCCACTCTTCCGGATTCCTGGGCAAAACCGGGCGCGGTACACACGAATACCGCGGTGTAATGGGTAAGATCGATATCATTACCGGCACACTGGGCAAAGCCCTGGGTGGTGCTTCGGGTGGATTTACTTCCGGTAAAAAAGAGGTGATTGACATGCTGCGTCAGAAATCAAGACCTTATCTGTTCAGCAATACACTGGCGCCTTCTATTGTGGGTGCATCTATTGCCGTACTCGACATGCTTACCGAAACCACCGAGTTGCGCGACCGGCTGGAATACAATACCCGTTATTTCCGCGAAAAAATGACCCAGGCAGGTTTTGATATCAAGCCGGGCGAACATCCTATTGTGCCTATCATGCTGTATGATGCTGTGCTGGCGCAAAAATTTGCGGCACAACTGCTTGAGGAGGGTATTTATGTAATCGGATTCTTCTTCCCCGTAGTAGCCAGGGGGCAGGCCCGCATAAGAGTGCAACTGTCGGCAGCTCACGAACAGCAACATCTCGACAGGGCTATTGCGGCATTTACCAAAGTGGGTAAGGCGCTGGGTGTGCTGAAGGGGTAACAGAAAATGAGAAGAGCTAATAAATTCAGCAGGCGGGCATCATGCCCGCCTTTTTTATTACAACGTTTGACTATAAGGTTATTATAAATATTTTTTTACTAAAATCGGATTTTTACGATCCGCTGTTGCCGTAAAGAATATTGATCCCATTCAAAAAACAACGGCACAATATTCGCAGTAACAATAATAAAATAGTACATTCGTTTCTCCTACGATGATCTAATTCTACCGAATACTCCTCTGGAATTCCTCCAAATTTTATTGTTCAAAAGTTTAAATCGTTTTCATGAAAAGAACGTGGCTGTTCCTTATGGCTATTGTGGTAGTGGTCTTTACCCTGTCGTCCTGCGCGGCAACCAAACGCGATTGCCAGGGAGTAAAACATTACAAACAAAAAGGTGGTTTCTATTTGTAAAACCACGCAGAAGAAAATAATTATCCCGCCCATCGCCGGCGGGATTTTTTGTGCAGCAACGCATAGTGCGGATAATGAAAACAAATCGGTTACTTGCAGGTATGTATTGTTTCGTCCGTTTAAGACCGGTACTGTTATGCCTGCTGCTGCTGGTTGGTGCTACAGTAAAGGCACAGACAACTATTTTTCCCGGCAGCTGGCTGGGCAGCTGGAAAGGAACACTTTACTGGTACCGGCCCGGCACCGTTGCTCCGCAACTGGTGCCCATGCAATTGCATATAACAGCTGCAGATACGGGTTATAACTGGCAACTTACCTATGGCACACAGGCGGCCGACTACAGACCTTACCGTCTACTGCCACGTGACAGCGCCCGCGGCCATTGGGTTATTGATGAAAGAAATGGGATTGTCCTGGATCAGTTCTGGACAGGCGGCCGGCTTTCGGGTGCATTTACAGTACAGACCTCCACACTTGTAAATACCTATTATCTGCAGGGCGACAGCCTGATGGTGGAGTTTTACTCCATGGGCGCAGCACCTGTAAGCACCAGCGGAGAAGGTACAGCGTCTTCGCCGCGTGTAGACAGCTATCGCCTGCAGGGATATCAAAAAGCCGTATTGCGAAGAGAGCACTGATGGTTACCTTTGCGGAAATATGTTTTCACGCATGCGTTTGATTTTTTCCTGTAGCGCAGTTCTGCTGATCTGGCTGGCTGGCTGCTCACCCAATAATGTAAAAGTAGACGACAGCCTGGGTAAGTATTTTACAGAAAACAATGTGACCGGTTGTTTTGGGCTCATGAATAATGGCACGGGCAAATTCACCATTTATAACCTCGCCCGCTATCGCGACAGCAGCTATCTGCCTGCTTCCACCTTTAAGATCGTCAACTCCCTTATCGGTCTTCAGACTGGTGTTATCAGCAGCGACAGCATGGTTATTCCCTGGGATGGAGTTACCCGGCCGGTTGCGGCGTGGAACAGGGATCTCAATATGTACGATGCCTTCCGCGTATCGGCAGTTCCCTACTACCAGGAGGTGGCAAGGCGTATCGGTAAGGATAGCATGGAGCACTGGCTCAACCGGATTCATTATGGTGCACGTACCGATACGGATGTAGTGCATATTCAAACAGCTGTAGATACGTTCTGGCTTGATAATTCGCTGCGTGTTACCCCCGATCAGCAACTGGGACTGGTGAAAATGCTGTATTTCGATCAGCTCGGTTTCTTTAAAATATACCAGGAAACAGTAAAAAGGGCGATGTTGTTTGAAGATACCCCCGACTATCGGCTGGGTTACAAGACCGGCTGGAGCGGCTGGGATCCGGTACGCCAGCGGCATATTGGCTGGATAGTAGGCTGGATTGAGGAAAATAAACACCCCTATTTTTTCGTACTTAATATAGAATCGCATCAGCAGGACTTCGATATGCCGGCTGTGCGTATAAAGATGCTGAAAGAAATCCTGGGCGATATGGGCTTTATGAAAGGGAAGATGTAGGCGATTTGGTAGGATTATTGCAGTAGCCAGAAGCCGCCAGTGCGGCCCATATTCAGTAAGAATCATTGACTTTACATTTTCAATACCGCGAACTGGTTTGGCTTTTCGCCGGACTGTTGCTGGCTGCTGGCCTATTCTTTATGGCCATGCGCTGGCGCAGACGGGCTATCCGCCGTATGGGCGACCCGCTGCTGGTCAAAAAATTGTTTTCCCATTATGCCCCTTATAATGCCGGTATTCGTTTTGGCTTGCTGAGCCTTGCTTTTGCAGCAGGCGTAGTGGCTGTAATGCATCTGCGCAAACCAGGCGACTCCGGTGCTGTAAGCCGCAAGGGTATAGATGTAGTGATAGCGCTCGATGTAAGTAAGAGCATGCTGGCTACAGACATGGCTCCCAGTCGTCTTGACCGGGCACGTCAGCTCATCAGCAAACTGATGGACGCCATGCCCAATGATCGTATCGGACTGGTCCTTTTTGCCGGCCAGGCTTATCTGCAAATGCCGCTTACCACAGATCATGGAGCCGCTGCCCTTTTTGTGTCGGCAGCCTCGCCTGATGCAGTTCCTTCACAGGGTACCGTAATCAGTGAAGCCCTGAAACGCAGTGCCGGCGCGTTTAATGCTGCCGAACGCCGGTTCAAGGCCGTGGTCCTGATTTCTGACGGGGAAGACCAGGACGAAGATGCCGTGGCCACAGCCCGGGATCTTGCCGAACAGGGCATGATGATCAATACCGTGGGAGTGGGCTCCACACAGGGCAGTTATATTCCCGACCCGTCAACAGGTGGCAATAAAAAAGATGAAATGGGCAACGATGTGCTCTCGAGGCTCAACGAAACAACGCTCAAAGAAATAGCCAGTGTCACCAATGGCACCTACGTACATCTCGAAAACAGTGATGCGGCCATTCGTCAACTGACAGGGCAGTTAGGACAGATAGAAAAGAAAGCATATGGCGATGTGTCGCTGGTCAACTTCAAAAGTTTCTACTGGATCTTTGCCGGATTGATGCTTTTATTGCTGCTGGCAGAACTGTTTGTTCCGGAAATAAAAAAGAAAAAGGCATGATTCGCTGCTGTAGTATGATATTGCTCATATGCCTGGTTGCCGGTTTTTATGCCGCGGCACAGGATCCTGATCAGTTGCTGCGCGAAGGCAATGCCCAGTACAGCCGCCAGGAGTACAGGGAGGCGGAAGCGACCTATACTCGTGCTATCGAACAGCAGCCAGCCAATATGAAGGCACGTTTCAACCGGGCCAATACCCTGGTGCGTCTGTCGAGAATGGACGAAGCGGTAAAAGAGTTTGATGAAGTGGCTTTTCGCAGCACCGATAACGCGATCAAGGCACAGGCTTACTACAATAAAGGTGTAGTGTATTCCGGACAAAACAAACTCGAGGAAAGTATAACGGCGTACAAAAAAGCCCTTATGATGAATCCCGCAGACAGCCAGGCAAGGGAAAATCTGCAAAAAGCACTGCTGGAGCAAAAGAAAAAGCAACCCCAGAAAAAACAGGAAAATAAACCCCAGCCGCAGCAAAAGAAACAACAGCCTCAGCCCCGGATGAATGAAAAGGAGGCCCGCCAGCGACTGCGCCTGCTGGAGCAAAAAGAGAAGAACGTACAGGAACGACTTCAGAAAGAACGATCTAAAAACAGCAGTGGCAGTGGCCGGGACTGGTAAATCTGCTTTCAACCTCCTTCAGCAATGTTTGCTATTTTTGCAGTCGCATACCGGGTTCCGGATAGGCGATAATTTCTGCTTACATGCAATTGTATACTGAATCTATTCGACATTATCAACGCCTGGCCACACGTGAGGTGCGTGTAGGTGATCTGTTATTAGGCAATTACCACCCCATCCGTATCCAGACCATGACCACCACCGATACCATGGATACGCTGGCTACCGTTGAGCAAAGCATACGTTGCATTGAAGCCGGTGCTGAACTCGTGCGTATTACCGCTCCATCGCGCAGGGAAGCCGAAAACCTTTTACTCATCCGCGATGAGCTGCGCAAAAGGGGATACCGCACACCACTGGTAGCCGATATTCATTTTACACCCAATGCTGCAGAAATTGCCGCACGTATTGTAGAAAAAGTAAGAGTGAATCCGGGCAACTATGTTGATAAAAAGAAATTTGAACTCATTGAATACTCCGATGCCGATTATGCAGAGGAAATAGATCGGATCCGTGAACGATTTACGCCACTGGTGCGTATCTGCCGCGAGTATGGCACTGCTATGCGTATCGGTACCAATCATGGCTCACTCAGCGACCGTATTATGAGCCGCTACGGAGATACGCCTGTAGGTATGGTAGAGAGTGCCATGGAGTTTTTGCGCATAGCACGGAGTGAATCCTACCACAATATTGTGCTTAGCATGAAGAGCAGTAACCCCCAGGTAATGGTACAGGCTTACCGGTTGCTGATTCAAACCATGCATACTGAGTTTGGCGAATGCTACCCGCTGCACCTGGGCGTGACCGAAGCAGGTGATGGGGAAGACGGACGTATAAAAAGTGCGATCGGTATCGGCAGCCTGCTCGAAGATGGTATTGGCGACACCATCCGTGTATCGCTCACCGAAGACCCCGAGTTTGAAATACCTGTATGCCGGGACCTCGTTAAAAGATATCCGCTTCAGAGTCAGCAGCCAGATGCTGCACCATCGCGGGAAAAAATAAAACTGCCCTACGATCCCTTTACATACCGGCGCCGGCAAAGTTTTGAAGTGGGCAACATAGGAGGCAAACAGGTACCTGTAGTTGTGGCCGACCTGAGTAAGCTGGATGTAATTACACCAGCCAGCCTCAAAAGCATTGGCTATACCTATCACGAAGACACCGATAAATGGTCGATTGCAGATGGCGCAGCCGATTATTTTTTTACCGGCCACCAGGTGCCAGCCTTTGCACTGCCCGGCACGTTGCGTGTACTCGTGTACCCTGCTGCCTGGCAGGAACTGCAGTTACGCACAGATATAGATCCGGCATCTTTTTATCCCATTTTTGAAGATAGTGGTTTCGTGCAGGCAGAATACAGGCACCCATCGCTCAACTTTGTGATGCTGGATGCAGATGCGGAAAGCCAGCCCTGGCTCATGCAACTGGCCAATGATCCATCTGTAGTGCTTTGTTTCAGCAGCCGTGCTCAAAATGCCATGCAGACCGTACGTTCACTTTTTATTTATATCGAAGAGCAGGGTATACACAACCCCGTTATCCTCATCGCCGACAGCACCGGCCACTCGCCTGACGAACACCTGATTCACTTCGCAACAGAAACAGGAGCCCTCCTGCTCGATGGCATGGGCGATGGTATTTGCCTGGGGTACTCTTCCGGTGCAACTATGAGCAACCTGCAAACCACCGGCCGCACTTACCTGCCGGTAAATGATATTTATCAGTTTACCAACAATACCGCCTTTTCCATTTTACAGGCTTCCCGCACACGCATTTCCAAAACCGAGTATATCAGCTGTCCCAGTTGCGGCCGTACGCTGTTTGACCTGCAGGAAACAACGGCCCGCATCCGTGCAGTAACCCATCACTTAAAAGGCGTTAAAATCGCTATCATGGGCTGTATCGTAAATGGCCCCGGCGAAATGGCTGATGCCGACTTTGGTTATGTAGGCAGCGGCCCCGGTAAAATCACACTATATAAAGGAAAAGAAGTAGTGAAAAGGAATGTAAACAGCGAAGTTGCTGTAGAAGAACTGATAACACTTTTGAAAGAGAATGATGCGTGGGTGGAGAAGTGATTGGAAGAGAATGTGCTAATGTGGTTAATGTGCTGATGTGCTAATTGATTTGAAAATTTGAAGATGGAGAGAGTAATGTGCTAGTGTGCTAATGTGACAGTGTGCTAAATGACTCTTTTGCGTCCTTTGCGTTGCTTCGCGTCCTTCGCACCGCTTTGCGTCCTTTGCGTCCTTTGCGTTGCTTCGCGTCCTTCGCACCGCTTTGCGTCCTTCGCGTCCTTCGCGTTGCTTCGCGTCCTTCGCACCGCTTTGCGTCCTTTGCGTCCTTTGCGTTGCTTTGCGCTCTTTGCGTCTTTCGATTTGCTTCGCGTCCTTCGCACCGCTTTGCGTCCTTTGCGTTGCTTTGCGCTCTTTGCGTCTTCCTGACTATCTTTGACCAACCATACCAGCTTTATTATGCGAAAAAATCTTATCTCCTGCGTGCTGATAACCCTATTGCTTATCGGCTGTATCGAAACTGAAACAACTACCACTATTGAAAAAGACGGCTCCGGTCAGCTCGAAGCAGTGGTGGATATGGGACAAATGATCCAGATGCTGAAATCCATGAAACAAAGCGAGTCGGCAGAGGAGGAAGTAAAAGTAGACTCCACTATCCGCTTCAGCAGTTTTACAGATACAAGCACAAGCCTCACGGCACGGCAAAAAGAATTGCTGCGCAATATTACCCTGGGACTTAAAATCAATTCAGACGATAATATATTCCGGTTTAAAATACTTGCTCCTTTTAAAAATACCGAAGAGCTGCAGGAGATCAACCAGATCATGTCGAGTAAGGAATTTGACCAGGTATTTGATAAAGCAATGTCCAATACAGAGTTGGGGAAATCAGAAGAGGATCAACCAGCGTCAAAACGTGAAAACGACAATATTTTCGGATCAATTTTCCCTGATTATTTTACCTGCAGTTACAGTAAAGGCCTCATAAGTTGTGTATTGAATAAGGAAAAGTATGATGCCGCTATGGCCGAGATGAAAAAAACGCTTGATCTGGAAGATGAAATGGCGCAGAGCATGTTTGGGTCATCCAGCTTTGTGAATCGTATCAAATTACCGAATAAGGCGAAAGAAATAAAAGGAGCAAGCCTTACAGCATCGTCAGATGGCCTTGTGCTGGAGCAAAAAGGAAGTCTGCTTGACATCTACCAACATCCCGAAAAATATGCCTACACCGTCCGATACTAAACAGGAACGGCAGAGTGAATGGCTGCCGCTATTATTTCTTTTTTTACTGGCCCTCGATATCCTGCTGGGCTGGCTGAGGCTGGATGAATGGCGTTATATAAGCAAGCCGCTGCTGATGCCTGTGCTGTTGATCTGGTTTCTGCTGCAGGCCGGCGTAATGCGTCCACTGCTGAAAGGACTGGTGGCTGCTGCTCTGGCTTTTTCGTGGCTGGGCGATATTTTCCTGATGCTGGAAGCTAAAAACAGCCTGTTCTTTATGCTGGGGCTGGGAGCTTTTTTGCTGGCGCATGTGTGTTATATCTTTTTCTTTTATCGCCTGATGCATCACCTGGGTACACAGATCAAAACCTGGATAGCCCTATTGTTGCTGGCATATTATGGCTGTTTGCTGTATCTGCTGACTCCACATCTGGACGGGTTGCTATGGCCGGTACGGATATATGGACTGGTGATCAGTGTCATGTTGCTGCTGGCAGCACAGTTTGCTTTTGCCGGTATTGGCAGGGCCGGCCGCGAAATGGCAATAGGTGCACTACTTTTTGTATTATCAGATTCTGTGCTGGCGGTTAATAAATTTTATTATTCTTTTAATGCTGCCGGATCAATTGTTATGCTTACTTATGGGTTGGCGCAGTTGTTCATTATCGGAGGCATACTTCTTTATCTTCGGCAGGCTGCGCCGCGGGGAGAGGAATGAGTCTGTATCTTCGTTTTCAAATAACTTCAACTGTGAACAGGGTAGACAGGTTGCATGCCATATTGGTGCATCTTCAAAGCAAGAAGAGGGTGACAGCCCGGGAGCTGGCAGATCGCTTTGGGCTAAGCCTGCGTACAGTGTACCGCGATATCAAAGCACTGGATGAAAGCGGCGTACCGGTAATCGGCGAAGCGGGTATAGGCTATTCTGTAATGGAAGGTTATCGCCTGCCACCGGTCATGTTTACACAGGATGAGGCAGCTGCGTTGATACTGATCAGCAAATTTGCCGGGAAGTTTGCCGATCAGCAGGACAAACGAAATTTTGAATCGGCTCTTTTTAAAATAAAAGCTGTATTACGCTCCACCGACAAGGAATTTGTAGAAGAACTCGACAGCCGTGTAGCGGTGCAAACCGGTCCCGTACCCGTTGACGAAGGTCTGGAACTTCATCTTTCTGCTATGCGAAAGGCGATCGTTGAAAAAAGGGTTATTACCATTCAGTATTATTCCGCTTACAAAGAAGAGACCACCGAGCGCCAGGCGGAGCCTATCGGACTTTTGCATTACAGCCAGGCCTGGCATTTTATAGGCTGGTGCAGACTGCGGCAGGATTACCGCGATTTCAGGATGGATCGTATCAGACGATTGCAGATCATGGATACGCGTTTTGATGAGTCGACACACCCCTCTCTGCAGGAATATATGAGCCAGCTGACCCGCGAACGGGAACTTACGGAGGTCATTGTCAGTTTTGATAAAGAGATGGCCCGTTATATGTTTTCTCAGAAATATTACTACGGGTATGTGTCTGAAGAAGAGCGCGATGGACGCATTTTCATGCGTTTTCTTTCAGCTCACACCG
>JAGODE010000395.1 GCA_017998385.1 Chitinophagaceae bacterium
CGTAAAGGTTAAGGTGCAAAAATAACAGGTCAGGAGGAAATAATAAGAATGCCGGTTTATTTTAGCACTATGGAAACATATATAAAGGAGGTTCAGGTCCGCTGGTCAGACCTTGACCCCAATATACATTTACGGCATTCTGTATATTATGACTGGGGCGCTTACAGTCGTATTTCTTTTCTCGACGAAATGGGATTATCGACCGGTTTACTGCAACAGCTGAAATTTGGCCCCATCCTGTTTCGCGAAGAGTGCCAGTTCAGAAGAGAAATACGCCTGGGCGACCAGGTTACGATTGATCTGCAACTGATAAGGGCAAAAGCCGATTACAGCCGTTGGTCTATACGACATCAGATATATAAGAATGCAGATACGCTATCGGCCATCCTTACCGTAGATGGTGCCTGGCTGGATGTGGAAAAAAGAAAACTGGCCACACCGCCGCCGCAGGTGGGAGAGGTGTTTGGGCAAATGCCTCATGCCGCCGATTTTGAATGGCAGTGAAGAACGGTAGAAGGTAAAAGGGGATAAGGTGTTTAATGGGTTTAAAGTGATCTTAAAGCTTTTCGTTTATTAAACGATCTGCTGCGGAGACGGGTACGGGTACTGGAAAAGAAATAACTTTTTCGGGATAACGGGCTGCATACCCCTGTACCAGGTTACGTATAAACATACTTTCCCTATAAGGCGTCAATACGGTTTTAAGGAGTTCAGGTTCATCTACAGGATGATCAGATGGCAGATATCCCATACCGTAAAACCGGCCATTACTTACCAGTATACACGATATTTCTGAAGGATCACGGCCTTCGTCCCTGATAAGATAAGACGGTGCTGCTTCCAGCGATTGAATAGCCTGCTGCACCCGTTCGTTGTAGCTGGCTGATTCCTCTTTGAATTCGCAGGCGCCCTTACAATAACTGTCAGTAATACCCTGGCATTCTCCGGTGTCTTTTTGTAAAAAACAGAGTTTGGGACAGAGTTCAAAATCCCGGATCAGTTGCCGAAGTAAGGAGTGCCCGGTGCTGAGGTAATGAAACGTATGGACCGGACGGAGGTTTTTTTTATTTTTTTCAATAGCCAGCCGGAGATACCCGCGCTGATCCTCGAAACAGAAGATACCGTATACATCCTCCCATCTTTTCTGAGAGTGGTTGAATGCGGGCCAGTAATGCCGGATTTCGGCCGACTCCAGAATCTGCGCCATCAGTTCAGTAGCACAAACCTGGTAGGAGATGCGGTGCACATGCCGCATAAAATTTTGTTTCTGCCGGCTGTCTGAATTATTGCTGAAATGACTGTTGACCCTGAATTTTATGTTCCTGGCTTTGCCTACATATACAATCCTGTCTTTTTCATTATGGAAATAATAAACACCCGGCATATACGGCAGTTGCTCAAACTGCTCTTTGGGTACATGAGGCGGCAATGCCTGTTCTTTTGAATTGCGCTGCAGGCTGCCGGCAATGAAACGCTGCTGATCTTTTTCGAGCAGGAGTTTAAACAGGGCTACAGTAGCTGCCGCATCGCCACCTGCACGGTGACGGTCGTATACGGGAATGCCGAGCGAATGACACAGGTTGCCCAGGCTGTAGGAGGGATAGCCCGGTATGAGTTTACGGCTCAGGCGTACTGTACACAACTTTTTACTGTTGAGCTGATAGCCATGTGCTGCCAGGTGGGCTTTGATAAAAGAATAATCAAAGTTTACATTGTGGGCTACAAATACCCGGTCGTGTAAAAGATTGTACACATTGGCCGCTATATCTTCAAAAGAAGGGGCATCGGCTACCATGGCATCGGTAATACCCGTCATGGCCTGGATATAACGGGGAATGGACTGGTGAGGATTGACCAGGGTCTCATATTTACCGGTGATAGATTCTCCGTCAAAAAGCTGGATGGAGATTTCTGTAATGCCGTTAGCAGCCGCATAACCACCCGTAGTTTCTATATCAACAACAGCATACATGTACAGATCGTAATATTCATTCCCGCGCCTTGCGGGATAATCACGAATTTCGCAAAAAATCGGCAGTTGGCATGGAAGAAAAAATGCAAATGTTTCGTAACAGGCTTACAAAAGTATACCGTCACCTGAGCCGGATAGCCCGCCGGCAGGGAGTAAGCTGCTACCGGGTATATGACCATGATCTGCCGGAATTCCCGTTTTGTATCGAACTGTATGGTGACCGCCTTTATGTGGCCGAGTATGATCGCCGGCATGGCCTCACCGAAGAAGAACACCAGCGTTGGTTTGATGCCAGCCTTACCATTATGGCCGGGGTGATGGAAATTGATCCGGATCAGGTCTATAGCAAATTACGCCGCCGCAAACAGGGCAGACTGGGACAATACCAAAAACTACAGGAGGAAAAAGAGGAATTTGAAGTTGAGGAGAACGGCCTGAAATTTCTGGTCAACCTCACCGATTACCTTGATACCGGCCTTTTCCTGGATCATCGTCTTACCCGTGCACGCGTGCGGGAAGAAGCCTCCGGCAAGCGGGTGCTGAACCTCTTTGCCTATACCGGCTCATTCTCCGTATATGCAGCGGCTGGCGGGGCCAGCCGTGTGGTGACCGCCGATCTGTCTAACACGTATCTCAATTGGGCGGGGCGCAACTTAGCGCTCAATGGCTTCGCCGATCGCGAAAAATATTCCCTTGTGCAGGCCGACGTACTCGCCCTGCTGACACAACTGGATCCCGGCAGTTTTGATCTTATCATCATGGATCCGCCTACCTTCAGCAATAGCAAAAAAATGGAAGGGTTCCTGGATATTCAGCGCGATCATGTGCAACTGATCAACCAGTGTCTTCAACTGCTTGACCAGGGAGGAATTCTCTACTTCAGTACCAATGCCCGGAAATTTCAACTGCAGGAATCTGCCATCCGGAGTACCGGCATCCGGGATATAACCCGTGCTACCACCCCCTTTGATTTCGAAGGCCGGCTGTTCAGGTGGTGTTTTCGGATAACGAAGCAGGAGGACAAAGTATAAAAGTATAAGGGTTTAAAAGTTTAAAGGGGGATGTGCTGATGTGCTAATGTGTTTAATGTGCGAATGTGCTAATTGATTTGAAGATTTGAAGATGGAGGGAGAGAATGTGCTAATGTGCTAATGTGTTAATGTGCTAATCTGCAATAGTCAGGATTTGATCTTACAGACAGTGTCAGATAAACTTAAACTAATCGTACAGTTTTGAACCCTTAATATTTTCCTGGCAATGTCCTCCCACATTGAAAAGAGGACTTGCCAGGAAAATAGTTGACCCGGCAGGATCAATCTTTGTCAATCAAGATTACCTGTCAGATCAACTGCCGGGTTTTACATTTATACTCTTTATACCCCTTAAACCTTTATAC
>JAGODE010000396.1 GCA_017998385.1 Chitinophagaceae bacterium
GATTTGTACAGATGCGCAAAGAACGCAAAGCAGGCTAAGGACGCAGAGGAGCATTAGCACACTGGCACATTAACACATTAGCACATTGCTCCCACCATCACCAAATCTTCAAATCCATTAGCACATTAATCCATCGCATTCACAATCATCTCCTGTATCTCCAGGAATCTCGATTCGGTGAGTTTCATTTTGGGGCGGGTAAAATTCAGATCGTTGGCCGAGTTGATGGGTATAAGGTGCAGGTGTGCATGGGGCACTTCGAGGCCGATTACGCTGATGCCACAACGGTTGCAGTCAAAACATTTTTCAATGGCTTTGGCAATCGGCTGCGCAAATACGAGCAGTTCGCCGAGATAGTCGGCCGGCAGATCAAACAGTTTGTCCGTTTCCAGCTTTGGCACTACCAGTACATGCCCTTCCTGCAGGGGAAAGACGTCGAGAAAAGCATAGAATTTATCATTCTCAGCAATTCTGTAAGAGGGTACTTCGCCGTTTATAATTTTGGAAAATATTGACATTGGTACTGTTTTATTGACTGCAAAAGCGAGTTTCTGCCGGCGACTTTTATCAGGCAGTGATATCTTCGATCTTGAAGCGGAGCGTGCCCGCGGGAGCCTGTACTTCGGCTGTTTCACCCACGGTTTTGCCGAGTATACCTTTGCCGATAGGTGAGGTCACGGATATTTTTCCGGCTTTCAGATCAGCTTCTTTTTCGCTTACAATCTGGTAAGTCACTCGTTTTTTTGTAGAGAGATTGGTCAGTGTCACTTTGGTAAGGATAGATACTTTGCTGGTATCAATGCTCGACTCATCCAGTACACGTACATTGGCTAAGGCACCTTCCATACTGGCTATTTTAGCTTCCAGCAAACCCTGGGCTTCCTTAGCGGCATCGTATTCTGCATTCTCTTTCAGGTCACCTTTTTCTCTGGCTTCTGCAATAGCACGGCTGGCAGCCGGCCGCTCAACAGATTTCATCCGTTGCAGTTCCACCTTCATTTGCTCAAGTGTTTCCTTGGTAACATACTGAATAGTACTCATAGTAACCTCCTTAGGTATAAATGAAAAAAATAGCAACGCCTCAATTCCGGGGAACTGAAGCGTTGCGATATGGTGCAAAGATAGTAAAGTATTTTAAAATACGCCTTCTTAGCGAAATCCTAATTTTTGTAACAGTATGGTAGCCATACGCTCCAGTGCCTCATAGGTATAGCCTGCTATATGCGGAGTGATCAGCACATTGGGCTGGCTCAGCAGCCAGTCGAGCCTTTCTTTTTCTGCGGGCTGATAGGTAGCCAGTTTTTCGTTTTCCAGCACATCGAGGCCGGCACCGGCTATCTTATTGTTTTTCAGAGCATCTATTAAAGCATCGGTATCCATTACCTTGCCTCTCGACGCATTCAGGAAATAAGGTTTGTTTCGCAGGCTGTCAAAAAAACCGGCATCAGCCAGATGAAATGTTTCATTAGTAAGCGGCAGATGCAGACTGATCACATCTGCATAGCGGGCTATTTGTTCCAGACTGGCTTCCTTTACCGGTCCTTTGGCAAAACCAAACCGGTATTTATCGTGGGCCAGAATGGTTACATCAAAAGCCTGCAGCAGGCGGGCAAAAGCCTCTCCTGTATTTCCATACCCGATAATACCGACTGTACGCCCCGAAAGCTCCACACCGCGGTTTTCGTCGCGTTTCCAGATGCCCTGTTTTACTTCTTCAGACGCTGAGTGGATACGATTCATCAATGAAAGCAGCAATGCCAGCGAATGCTCGGCCACCGCATTTCGATTCCCTTCGGGACTGCTTACACAACGAATGCCTTTACTTTCGGCATACGGTACGTCAATCAATTCCATACCGCTTCCCAGTCTGCCCACCCACTTCAGCGATGATGCTGTATCGAGCAGGGCACGATCAATCGGGATGCGGGTTGTAACCACCAATCCTTCTGCATCGCTTATTTGTGCTTTCAGTTCCTCATAAGTAATTGCGGGATCATAGATTACCTGGTAACTGTGTGCGGTCAGCGTGTCCTGTAAAACCGGATGGGCCTTTCCGGTAATAATCACTTTCTTCATGGTGCTATTTAGCGCATTTTAAAGGTCAGCGCAGCAAAGTCATTTACACTCAGCTGTTCTGCTCTTTTATCAAATAATTTATCCTGCAGTACAGCCGGTTCAAATAACCCGCGTACAGCATTACGAAGTGTTTTCCGGCGCTGATTAAACGCGGTTTTCACGAGTAAAAAAAACTCCCTCTCTCCTTTCATGGCAGGAATATCTTTTCTGGGCAGCAACCGGATCACTCCGCTCATTACTTTAGGCGGTGGATTGAAACTGCTTTCCTTTACATCAAAAAGATATTCTACGGTAAAAAATGCCTGCACCAGCACGCTCATTACACCGTATACTTTATTGCCTTCGCGTGCGGCCACCCGCTGCGCTACTTCTTTTTGAAACATTCCCAGCACTGCTTCTACCTGGTCTTTCCATTCCAGCACACGAAAGAGTATTTGCGTAGAGATATTATAGGGGAAGTTGCCTGCCAGTGTAAAAGGTTCCTGAAAAGGAATGGGCGTTTCGAGAAAACTCTGATGGATGATTTTGCCTTCAATAGCGGGAAAGGTCTGTAGCAGGTACTGTACTTTTTCTTCATCCAGTTCCACTGCTTTAAAGTCAATACCAGGTATCTCCAGTAAATGTTTAGTGAGAGCTCCTCCTCCCGGGCCTACTTCCAGCAAACGCTGAAAGGGATGCTGCTGCAATGCCTGCACTATCTTGCGGCATACATTCTCATCCCGAAGGAAATGCTGGCCCAGCGATTTTTTGAGCGTATACATGGTCGCAAAGGTAGCATATGCCACCCACAACATATCATCGGCTTACAACCAGCTGCCGGGTTGCAACCGGTCGTCCTGACTGATCGTAGAGGTTAACAATATAAAGCTGGGCAGCCAGTGTTGAAATATCGATGCTCGCCGATGCAGTGCCCGGCGTAACCCAGATCGTTGCCTGCTTTACCTCGCGGCCTGCATAATCCGTTATACGCAGGTTATAGCGTCCGGATCTGTCAGTAAGTATACGAATCTCCACCTGCTTTCCTGCCGGATTGGGAAACAGCTGCACCTGTGCTGCCTTTAACTGGTAATTGACCAGCACCACAGCAGAATAGGTAACAGATCCATCCATATCAACCTGCCTGATACGATAGTAGCCGGTGCCTGCATAGGGAGATGGATCGGTAAAGATATAGGGAGCCGAAGACGGACCTCTTCCAATAGTTGTGAAGCGGGCTCCGTCGGCTGATTTCTCTACTTCAAAATAGGCATGCTGTGCATCTGTCTGCGCCCACCATTGCAGCCGTACAGT
>JAGODE010000123.1 GCA_017998385.1 Chitinophagaceae bacterium
GTATCCTTACAGATCATGCGATAAGCAAAAATGTTCTTTGTCTGGCCAATCCGGTGCGTACGGTCAATTGCCTGTTGCTCTACAGCGGGGTTCCACCAGGGATCTACAATATATACGTAGTCGGCCGCTGTAAGGTTAAGACCCACGCCACCGGCTTTAAGGGAGATCAGGAATACACGTACACTTTCATCGTTCTGAAAACGCTGGATCGCCTTTTCGCGATCAGGTGCCGAAGTGCTGCCATCAAAATACTCATATTTCACCCCCAGCTCATCAAGCTTGCCTTTGATCAACGCGAGCATGCCCAGAAACTGTGAAAAGATCAGGGCTTTATGATTACTGATGTTTTCCGTGATTTCGCGGCCAATCTCTTCGAGTTTGATGGAATGATTTTCGAATTTTTCCTCCTCATTGAGAATCGCCGGTGAATCACAGATCTGACGCAGCTTCATCAGGCCCTGCAAGATGGTAAGCTGTGAACGCTGAATGCCCTGCTCCTGGATGGTACCCAGAATCTTATCTCTGAAATCGTTTCGGTAGGCATCATAGATCTTGCGTTGCTCATCTTCCATTTCGCACCACAGGATCATCTCCTGTTTTTCGGGCAGATCTTTGGCTACCTGCTCCTTGGTACGCCGCAGAATGAAGGGATAAAGTATTTTACGTAAATGCTCTTTCCGGTCCTGCTCACCAAACTTGTCGATGGGAATGGCAAACTCCTGGCGGAAAAACTCCATGGTACCCAGCATGCCGGGATTCAGGAAATGCATTTGAGCAAAAATGTCGAATGTATTGTTTTGCAGCGGCGTACCACTCATGCATAGCCGGTGGCGGGCATTGAGCAGGCAGGCAGCCTTGGTCACCTTGCTCGAAGGATTCTTGATAGCCTGGCTTTCATCCAGTATCACATAGTCGAAATTGACACTCATCAGCAGTTTGATATCGCTGCGCAATGTACCGTAGGTAGTGATAGTGACATTATGATCCAGTATCTCTTCGCGCAGCCGCGTGCGGGTAGCGCCATGGTGAATACGGTAGGTGAGCTTGGGGGTAAACTTCCGGATCTCACTCTCCCAGTTATAGATCAGCGTAGTGGGACAAACAACCAGCGCCTTTACCTGGCCATGGCCTATGTCGGCCCTGAAGTGTTCGAGAAAAGAAAGGGCCTGTACGGTTTTACCCAAACCCATATCATCGGCCAGAATACCACCCCAGTTTACCTCCTTGAGGTAGTTGAGCCATTGAAAACCTGCTATCTGATATGGACGCAGGATTGGCTTTAATGTAGCTGGCGGGTCTATCTCATTGATTGTATTAAACTGGCGAAGACGCTCGTACTTTTCTTCGAGTTGTACGACGAGCTCTTCTTCATCGCGGTTTTCGTACAGTTCATCAACCACACTCAGGTGATAGCGTGATAACTTAAGGTTATTGCTATTACCTTCGCCAACTCTGAAAAGAAGTGAGTATTTCTTTAACCACTCTTCGGGCAAAATACCCAGTGTGCCGTCATTGAGCTGTACAAACTGCTGCTTATTGGCCAGCGCCCGTTTCACCTCTGCCACCGTCACCTTCTGATCGCCAAACACAATGTCTACTTTGGCATCAAACCAGTCTGTATTGCTGCTGATGAAAATGCGTGTTTGCGGTTTGGCCGTATTGAAGCGGAAGTTTTTCAGCGCTTCAAAACCAAACACGGGAGTATGCATTTCTTTCATGGCATCCACAAACAGAAAGAACCAGTTGTTTTTTAAAACATCTGTTCCCTTAAGTACCAGTGAGCCATTGTCTTCATTCACAATAAAGTTGGAATGCAGTGCCTGCAGTTTGGCAATAAAGGCATTTTCCACTTCGCGGTTTCGATGCACGATCAGCAGTTTTTCGCCCTGTGGCACAACAATCTCATCGCGGTCGCGCGATTTGGTCTCATATCCTTTATAGGAAAACGAAGGTTGAAAAACGAGGAAGTCACCTTTTTCTACAAGAAATAATTTTACTTCCGGATCTCCATCCTTTACTTCCTGTATCAGCGACCGGTCAAAATCGACTTTATATTCACGCGCCAGCGGCATTACAAATTCCTGCAGGGTCTTCCCCCACTCGTCTGCCGGCACTGTCACACGGCCACCTGGAAGAAATTTTTCTACGAGGTGTACCACCTCATTGTTTTTCCATAAAAACAACTGATGGTTGTAAAGAAAAAATAAAGGACTCACGCTTTCATTGTCGTCCATGTTATACTCCATAATGCCCGCCTGTACCTTACAGATAATATGGTAGTCGCCATTTTTTTTCACATTAAACAGGGGACGGGCCTCGGTTTCGGCAATGGTGAGCGGCTGCAGATTGGCTGTCTTAAACGATTTGCCTTCGGGCAGCAGGTAGTATAGTGGCGCTGTTTCGCGCGGAGTATATAGTTGTTTTAGGCGCGGAAAAAGATACTCTGCCACCAGCTCCTTGGTCTCTGCAGGCAGATCATCTTCTTCCTGGTGAATGATATTTTCCCATATGCCCGAAAAGGGAGAATTGCGGCTAACAAATTTATTGATCTCTGACTCCTGCAGTTTCCTTAAAAGGGCCAGCAGGGTACGGTCTTCTTCGGGCAGCTTATCTGTATCTACATAGCGGCTGATATCTGCTTTTTCGACCTTGCCGGCAAAGCCGTCATTTTTCTCGTTGGGCTCGCCCAGCAGCGCATCGATAGTAAAATGGGGATAGGCCTTTTTATTAAAATTAAATACTAGACCCAGCCGAAGAGAGGGACGCACAGTTTCTTCTTCATCGGGTTCGGCTACAACCGGTTCTTTTTCCTTCACGGGCAATAGTACCGGCCTGTTGGGATTAGCCATAGGTGTCACCCGCTTGATGCTGCTATCCAGTACCCGGAGAAAAGGCTTGCCTTCTTTGTAGGCAAACTCAAACTTACCCTTGAGGTCATCAGAGAGCGAGTAGCCATACGCCTCCAGCAATTTGTTTTTCTCTTTATCCCAGTTACGAATGCTGTCAAAGTAATTGGCACCATATGCATTGAGCAATTGTAAAAAAACAATCACTTTGGGAAGACATAGCGGATGATCGGGATCATGATAATCGCAGCTCGTATCAAAGTTGCGTTCTTCGTTTTTGCGAATCAGTACGGCGTACGATTTGCCATCGAGCATTACGGTGGCTTTCACCATTTCATTTTCGGCCTGTTCAATATTCGCCTTTTGCGTACGCAGATATTTTTCTGCATCCAGCATGGTCGTAGGCGAGCAGAGAAGACGCAGTGTTTTCAGATCAATAGTCTTCATCTTAGCCACCGTATGGCGCTGGTCATACTGTACCTCTTCTGCCTGCAGATGACCTTTATCGATCATTTCCTGCAGTTGAAATAATGCCGCTGTTTCGTGACGGCAGATATCGCCGATATTATAAGGACAGCTGCAGCGAAGCGAAAGTCCTTTTGGATCTTTGAATTTCTGGATATAAACCTTATAGTACGTAGAGTAACTGTCATCTTTAACACGGAATACCGCTGAACCAAAGAGGTCATCATATTCTATCAGCTCTACAAATCCTATTGCATGGATCTTCTTGCCGCGTCTGATCACTTCATCAGTTCCATGTGTGTATACGTACTTCAGCAAATGAGGTAATGCCATAAAAACATTTACAGTTCACAATGGACAGCCCTCCTTTTTGACAGGCTTATCCATGCCCCCGCTTCGAAAAGGGCAATCGGCAAATGTAAAGGAATGTAAATGGGATTTCCTTGGAAAAACGGGAGCTTTTAAAAAAAATTTTGTTCCGCCAGTACTGCCAGAAAAATTCTTTACCTTGTATGGTTTTGCCCGTTCCAGACTAGCCCTGATGGGCAATCAAACGGCCATCTTTATACAGTGGCAACACATTGGCAATATCCGGCGTAAGACAAAAGCGGATATCTTCTATAAGACCAAACCGCTCTACCAGGCGGTGATAGTGGGTGAGTTTGGGGGCAAAGCCGATAAGGTTTCCCTTTTGTTTGTTATACATCAGCTCTGCCATGAGTGAGCTGTCGCAATGAATGGTAAAATGTTTTTTTATCTGGCTGATAACCGCTCCGGCAAACAGGGTGTCTTCGAGATTAAAGCGGTCTTTCCAGCCGGCACACCCCAGCACCACATTTTTCTTTTCTGCAATCAGAAACTCACATACTGCACTCAGGTTGGGAAAAGAGCCGGAAATGATGGTTTCGGCTCCCCGGTCGAGCGCCATCTGCAGCAGGCGGGTGCCATTGGTAGTTGTGAGCACCAGGGTGCGGTTTTCTATAAAATCACGGCCATACTCGAGAGGTGAGTTGCCATGAGCAAGGCCATCTGCAATTTTTCCATCCCGCTCACCGGCGGCAATGCCATCAATGCTTCGGCTGATCTCAATGGCCTTGGGCACAGAGTCGACCGGTATGACGCATTTGGCGCCGTTGTGGAGGGCAGATGCAATTGTGGAGGTTGCCCTAAAGACATCAATAATCACAACAACGCTGTTGCTGAGATCATAAAGGTGTAATAATGCGGGCGATAGCGACGTGTGCAGAGAGGGCTTGTTACTCATAATCAAGGCGGCAAAAATAATGTTTTTCGCCGGATGGCTCCCGGCTTACAGGATAAACGGCCAGTTGATTTATTTATGCAGCAGCTTTTGCCATTTATCTGATTCAGCAAATTCCTTAATCGCCTTGTTACGCTTTTCAAGCAAAATCCGGAGGTAACGGGTCAGATAAAGGCGGTTAAAAACACGGCCAAGCATACCATATGGAGACTCGAACTGAAAAAGATCAATCATAATCGTGCCGTTATCGCAGGGCTTAAAATAATGCTCATGGCGCAGCTGGCGGAAATCGCCTTCTACCTGTTCATCCACAAACATATCGGCCTTTTTCATTTCAGAAATGCGGGTACGCAGCAGGCGGTTTTTAAATAAATGACGGGCACGCCAGGTCACTGTTTCATCTTTTTCAATAAGGCCAAAACGTGTACCAGCCACTGCTTCTTCTGCAAAAGAAGACATCGACTGCTTGTGAAGATCAATACTCCGTGAAAGATCAAACACCCTGTCTGCCGGGGCAGCAATAAAGGTTGTAAGATGGATGGTAGGCATTTTCTTCATCTGGCTTTTGATTGTTTGGCAATCTCCCCCACAGCAAAAATCCAACCACACCCGCTTCTATCAGGCAAAAGGAATACGCACTACGCGGGCGAGCAGTAATTTATCGCGCACTTTTATGAAAATTTCCGTGTCTATGGCGGCATAAGCAGTACGAACATATCCCATACCAATGGCTTTGCCCAGGCTTGGTGACTGTGTACCGCTGGTTACTACCCCAATGGAGGCTCCCAGCTGATCCTTGATCTCGTATCCATGGCGGGGAATACCGCGGTCAATCATTTCAAAACCTACCAGCTTGCGCTCGAGACCATCGGCTTTTTGCTGCTGCAGGATATGGCTGGCAGTAAATGGCTTGGAAAATTTGGTGATCCAACCCAGACCCGCTTCAAGCGGCGACGTGGTATCATCGATATCATTTCCATAGAGGCAATATCCCATTTCGAGACGCAGTGTATCGCGTGCACCCAGGCCAATGGCGCGAATACCGGCAGCAGCACCGGCTTCAAAAATCGCATTCCAGATACGGTCTGCATCATCTCCCTTATCTTCAAAATATATTTCCACGCCACCAGCACCGGTATAGCCGGTTGCACTTACCAGCACATTGTCTACTCCCGCAAAACGGCCTTTTACAAAGGTGTAATATTTGAGATTGAGAATGTCCATATCTGTAAGCGACTGCAGAATCCGCGTGGCATTGGGACCCTGTATAGCGAGTAAACCAGTCTTATCCGAAATGTTATGCATTTCTGCACCATTTGTATTGTGGCGGCTGATCCAGTTCCAGTCTTTTTCAATGTTTGATGCATTTACCACCAGCATATAGGTTTTGTTGGGCTCAATGCAATAAACCAGGAGATCATCTACAATACCACCATCATCATTGGGCAGACAGCTGTACTGGGCCTGGCCGGCAGTGAGCTTAGAGGCATCATTGCTGGTAACACGCTGTATGAGATCAAGCGCCTGATCGCCTTTCAGGATAAACTCGCCCATATGGCTTACGTCAAAAACACCGGCATTTTTTCGTACAGCAGCATGCTCATCGTTGATGCTGGTATAGCTGATGGGCATGTTGTAACCGGCAAAGTCAACCATTTTGGCTCCGAGGGCGATGTGTTTTTCCGTAAAGGGCGTATTCTTCATAAATGCATTTTGATGCGCAAAGGTAAGATTAAGGAGCTAACGGTTGTTGACCGTTCCCCGTTTTTACAAAAAGAGAAAGCCCTGTTGCCAGGGCTTGCCCACCCGATCGACATCGGGCTCAACTTCAACCGAATTTATACTAGAAGCTTTTCAGCAGCGAAAAAACAGTGGGTGACCCTATTTCGGTGATCACATCTTCTTTTCTCACTACTGTACGGCCAGTTTCTTCTGTAGTTTCATCAAGCTGTTCGCGGCTACCTGAGTCATCGCTATAGCGATAGCCATCCTTTATCTCCGCCTGTTTACCATTGGTATCTTTCAGCGAACGATCGGCCTGCATGGTGTACTCCACATCGGGCTGCAGTTGAAAACTCCGGTCTTCGTCCCACTCTATACCCACCACACGACCGCGACGATAGCTTCGTTTTACCCTGAAATCGTTCAGGTTGAGTTTTCTGAAAAGCGTACGGTCAAGGATGATCTTTTTACCTACAGGTACTTCAATATCCAGTACTACATGCTGCAGACGATATTTGCTGTTTTTGTCCACGGCAAAGCCGTTGCCCAAATCGAGCAAATTGCCATTCGACTGCACGCGGTACAGAATATGTGACGCACGTTCACGCGCTTCGGTTACAGTATTTCCATAAGCCACTTTGCGGAGGGTTACATGATAGTTGCTGTCGGGGCTTTTATCTACGTTGAGTGATACAAAAGTGAGCTTGAGGGTATCATCGCTCAGGTCCCAGCCACCACCATCATCATTGATCCAATTGTACCGGCCCTGGTATTCCAGCTCGGGCTCCGATACCAGCACGGTCATTTTGCCGTTGGCAGGCTGCTGTATGGTTTGTGTTTCCAGCACCTGGCCTTCTGAGCTCAAATCGCGCGTCACACTGGAGGCAAACATTACCACACATACCCATCCAAAGGCCCAGAGTGTACCAAACACCCAACCCAGGTAACTGCCGCGTGAGCGAACATTCATGATCCGGCGCACCACCCATACGATCAGCGCAATAAGAGGTATGATGAGGAAGAAAATAAGTGTACCCCAACCCCAAAGCTGCTGCCATTTGCTGGTCCATAAGAAATTATTGACCGGCCACCAGGCAATGCCGCCAAACAGCAGGGCCAGCAGGGCTACAAACAGCGCAAAGGCAATAGTACCCGCAATGAACAGGAAAAAGGCTTTAAACAGGACCCCAATTGCATGGCCCAGGCCGGTGCCACCCCTGCGTGCTGTATCGCCCACTTCGGAAGCAAAATTGCGGCCGCGGGTCTGTGCAAAGTCACGGGCACGCTCGCTGAAGTTTTGCGCCGACTCGCGTACTTCTTCACCCCAGTCTTTCATACGGTCGCGCATATTACCAATACCTTCCTGCACATTCTGGCGGATGGAATTTACATCGACCTTTTCGCCACGCATTTCCATTTTCTCATATTGTGTACGGGCTTCGGGCAGTACAATCCAGAGAATAATATAGGCCAGTGTAAAAGTGCTGGTGAGTGAACCGAATACAATGTTGGGGAAGAAATCAAAATTATTACCCCAGCTAAACCAGTCGAGCATACTCAGTACAATACTGAGAATAAGGGGTGCTGCAAATATCAGGCGCACATTGGTGGTGCGTACATTGAAGTAGGCAGCCAGACCTCCAGCCACACCACCCAGCATACGATCATCGGGGTTGCGAAAAAGGCGTTTGCCGCCATAGCTGTCAAGATCGCGGGTGGGAAGTATCATCCAAAGCAGGATGTATATAACGAAACCCAGACCAAAACCACCAAAGGTGATGATTGCAAAGAGTATGCGTACAATGGCAGGATCTACATTCAGATAATTGGCAATACCACTACACACACCTCCGATAAACTTATCGCTGGTATCGCGATACAAACGACCCTTTGCACGGCGTGTACCCTGGTTGCTGTACTCCTGACGGGGACCAGACTGCTTCGATTTTGCCTGATTGTCTGTTTCTTCTTCGACAGCATCAAAATCTTCCGGACGGCCCATGCTGCGAATGATCTCTTCCACATCTGCATCTGTAATAGCGGCAGCACCTTTTCGTACCTTATCATTCATCAGTTCGGCCAGCCGGCTCTCAATATCATTAATGATTTCATCACGACCCTCTTCATTGGCAAAATAGCGGCGCAGACTCTCGATATAATCCTGCAACTTTTCATAGGCAGAATCCTCTATCGGTATTACGCGACCACTGAGGTTGATGTTAATAATCTTTTTCATGTCGGGAATATTTTGGTTGAAGTCTAATTGATGGGGTTAGTCGAATTTTTGCTGGTGAGTGCATTTACCCCGTTTGACAACTCATTCCAGGTTTGTTCCAGTTCTTTATAAAATTGTTCGCCTTTTTCTGTGAGCGAAAAGTATTTGCGGGGTGGGCCTGAATTACTTTCTACCCAGCGATACGTGAGCATATCTGCATTTTTCAGCCGGGTGAGCAACGGGTAAAGTGTTCCTTCCAGAATCTGAAGATTGGCGGCCCGCATCTCCTCTACTATATCACTGGGGTAGGCCTCACCCCGGCGAATAATGGAGAGAATGCAAAACTCCAGTATCCCCTTCCGCATCTGGCTCTGTGTGTTCTCTATATTCATACAACTAGGTTTGTTAATCGCAACCGGCCGGCCGGGTTCTTTTCACTTCCATCTTATACCCTACGCTGCCAATCACAACACAAAGCTAAGGTGAAATATGGTACTATGCAACACATAGTACCATATTTTTAAAGGTAACTTTCAAAGCCTACAGCCGATATTGGATACAATACACTGATCCTCAATCTATTGAATATAAACTTTGCTTTTTTATTTTTTTCGCTTTGGGATAAATGGAGAAAAAAATGGATGAGTGGGGCAAAAAAACGCGGGAATAAATGAGCGGCATTAGATTAAAGCAGTAGGCCCGCGAAGCATCGCGGGCCTACATAACAATTATGGGGGTGACCGGCCACTGATCACCGACCACCGGCCACTGATCTCAATATCTCCTTATCCGTCTCATCCGGAGACACAATCACATATTTGTCTACTTTATTGATCAATGCTTCATCCATGGCATTTATTACCTGGCTATAGCTGGCATTTGCTGTTGGCTTTATCAGCAACATCAAACCGGCACGGCCTTCTTTAAATACCCCCGGCTCATCAAGCCATCGTTGCAATGTCCTTATCTCATCACCTACACCTCCCCTGGGAGAAAAACTGCTTTGCCTGGCTGTCTTTTCTTTCAATGCTTTTTCTGCAGGGCCATGATAATAAGTTATGCCGTTATCTCCATCAATAAGAATGGTAAATGCCGCTGATTCACCCAGATGAGAGGGAGGACCCTCTTTCGGCATATTGAGACGCGCAACCGATGGTTTACTGAGTTCTGTTGTCATTACAAAAAAAGCAACCAGCAGAAAACCCAGGTCAACCATAGGAGTCATGTCGATCCGTAAATTGTTCTTTTTCATTCGGGCAACGCCGGCTCGCTGCCGTGTTGATACAGTGGTTTCGTTAATAGTGGCCATACGCTATTTTTGAATTAAGACGGGTAATCGATCTTTTTCCACACTTTTGTCAGCCCGGCGGCTGACCGGAATCATGCCGCACAGGCATTGTTATTGCTAGATTTACAGTATAAATCTTTCTGAAATGAAGACCATCATTGTTCCAACCGACTTTTCTCCCGCTGCCATCAACGCTATGAACTATGCGGCTGATATGGCATTGCAGATAAATGCCAGTTTAATGCTGGTAAATATTTACCAGATTCCTGTTGCTGTCACCGATACTCCGCTGGTTATGGTATCAGTAGAAGAGCTTCGTAAAGGCGCAGAAGATCGCCTGGCTGAAATGAAACAGGATCTTACACATATTACCTCCGGTAAACTGAAAATTTATACCGAAGCCATTCTCGGCGATGTGGTAGATGAGTTGCAGGAGCTTTGCGAAAAGATCAATCCCTTTGCGGTGGTAATGGGCTCAATGGGTCATACAGCACTGGAGCGTACGCTCTTTGGCAGCACCACTCTTACTGTTATAAAACATCTGAGATGGCCGGTAATTGCGGTGCCCAAAGGAAAGGAATACGGCGCCGGCATCCGCAAAATCGGACTTACCAGCGATTTTAAAGAGGTAGTGGACAGTGTACCCTTTGCTGCTATTAAAGAGTTTGTATCTACGTTCAATGCTGAGCTGCATGTACTCAATGTGGATTACCAAAACAAACAATTCAAACCCGATACACCCGAGCAGTCTGTACTGCTGCATACCGAACTGGAGTCGCTCAAACCGCAATACCATTTCATCGAACATCCGGATATCGAAGACGGTATTAATGCATTTGCTGAAAAAAATAATCTTGATATTATTATTGCCATACCCAAACGGCACAAACTACTGGAAGGATTGTTCCGGAAAAGCTCTACCCGACAGCTGGTGTTTGAATCACATGTACCGGTGTTGTGTATGCATTGATACAAAAAGAGGTCCGCAGTGCGGACCTCTTTTATTTTAGTTTTATGCCGGTATTTAAAACTCGGCATTCTTTGGTGTACGCGGAAAGGCAATTACATCGCGAATATTTGACATGCCGGTTACAAACTGCACCATGCGCTCAAATCCGAGTCCAAAGCCGGCATGTGGCACCGTACCAAAACGACGGGTATCGAGATACCACCAGAGTTCTTCGGTGGGTATGTGCATCTCTTCCATACGTGCTACCAGACGGTCGAGGCGCTCTTCACGCTGTGAGCCGCCAACAATTTCGCCAATGCCCGGTGCAAGTATATCCATAGCAGCTACGGTTTTACCATCATCGTTCTGACGCATATAAAATGCTTTGATGGCAGCAGGGTAATTGGTGAGAATAACCGGTTTTTTAAAATGCTTTTCTACGAGGTAGCGCTCATGCTCGCTTTGCAGGTCCATACCCCAGCCGGTAATGGGATACTGAAACTTCTTTTTCTTATTGTGATTGCTCTCGCGCAGTATGTCGATTGCTTCGGTATAGGTGAGCCGCTCAAATTCGTTGTTGACAACAAACTCCAGCTTTTCAATCAATCCCATTTCGCTGCGCTTGTCCTGGGGCAATTGTTTCTCTTCATCAACAAGGCGCTGAGCGAGAAACTCGAGATCCTCTCGGTTGTGCTCCATCGCATACCGGATGAGATATTTAATAAATGATTCGGCCAGGTTGGCGTTGTCTTCGAGATCATGAAAAGCCATCTCCGGTTCAATCATCCAGAACTCAGCCAGGTGGCGTGCGGTATTTGAGTTCTCTGCACGAAATGTGGGACCAAATGTATAGATCTCGCCAAAGGCTGTGGCAGCCAGTTCACCCTCCAGTTGTCCACTCACGGTAAGGTTGGTTGAGCGTCCGAAGAAGTCTGCTGAAAAATCAATACTGCCATCTTCTTTACGGGGCGCTGTACCGTCGAGAGGTAATGTGGTTACTTTAAACATTTCACCTGCTCCTTCTGCATCACTGGCTGTTATGATGGGAGTATGCATGTATACAAATCCACGCTCATTGAAAAACTGGTGCACGGCAAAAGCGAGTGCATGCCGTAGACGGAACACGGCACCAAACGTGTTTGTGCGGAAACGCATGTGCGCCTGCTCGCGCATATACTCCATGCTGTGTTTTTTGGGCTGCATGGGAAACTTTTCCGGATCACTGTCGCCCAGCACTTCAATAGTACTGGCAATAAGGTCCATCTTCTGCCCTTTGCCCAGCGACGGTTGAATGATGCCTGTCACTTTTAATGAAGCAGAGGTTGTAAACCGTTTGATGAGTGCTTCATCAAACTTTCCCAACCCGGCTACTACCTGTATATTCTGATTGGTAGAACCATCATTAAGTGCAATAAACTGATTGTTGCGAAAGGACTTTACCCAGCCCATAACGGTTACTTCCTGACCCGCCGGCTCCTGTGCCAGCAGGGCTTTAATTTTGATTCGTTTGTTGAACATAATGTGAAAATTGGGATAGCAAAGATAGCTACCAAATGCTCCCGAATGCAAGGTTTTCAAGCCTTTGCCGGGGTTTTGAGGCATTTTGATACCATCCAAATATTTTTGTTTTTACGAAATTCTGCGTATACTTGCAGCGGAAAGACGACTGGTTAGTTCTACAACTCCCTTAGATAAGCTCATCAGGTTTTCCCATTTCCATTCAAAATAAACTCAACCTTTTTCATTTTTTTCAGACTTGTGATCGAGGCTTTGTGTTAAACTTCAAGACTTTGTATGTACGATATTCTGCAACTGAACGATATGCTCGTTCCTGAACTGCTGGACATTGCCGAGCAGCTCAACATCCCCAATGCTAAAAAGTTAGACAAGCAGGAGCTGGTATATAAGATTCTGGACAGCCAGGCCATTGCCGGCTCCAAAGGATCCGCCGCCCCTGAAGAAAAAGGTAAGCGCAAGCGTATCATTAAAGCCAGTACGGGCATTACCAC
>JAGODE010000122.1 GCA_017998385.1 Chitinophagaceae bacterium
GCCCCACATGCGCTGCATTCACACCCTGCATGATGGCGAGGCAGGAAATAGGTATCCAGTAAGGATTATGCAGTTTAAACAGATGCCCCACTATCAGCGAGAGCATAATAAATACACCGAAAATGATCGACTCACTCAGGTTGGCGTAGGAGCGCTTGGGTGCCACGCCTACTTTTACCGTCACCGGCCTCTTTCTTATCCGCAATAGATATAAACTAAAAAGCAGGGCGAAAACGCAGGCAAAAATGGTTCCCATAGCAATGAGTCCAACCCGCACAGGCACAGCCTGTACATCAAACGACATACAACTAGCCATGGAGGCGATCATGATAAAAAAGAAATTGCCGGGCGGATTGAGTTGTGCGTAATTGACCAGCCAGTTGACCAGCACAGCATACAATCCTACCAGTACTGCAGATAAATAAGGATGAAACCCCAGCACCAGTCCCACACCCATACTCAGCACAAAACCAAAGGAACAAAGTGCCAGTGTGGCCATGCGGTGATCGAGAGCTGTATTGGGCAGGTAAAGGATCACCAGACCGCCGAGACAGGCCAGGCTGCCATAATCAGGCCGGTCAATCATATACCCGAGAAAAAGCGGGAGCCCTGTACTCAATGCTGCCAGCACAGGTACATACCAGGGCCGCTCCGTTTTACGAAACTGGAAGAGCGCCTGAAACTCGCGGGTGAGGATCTTGCGGAGTTTATTAAACATAGTAGCTAACACTCTGCGATTTTGCATTGAATACAAAGGTAGCAATTCCTCTAGCGAGCTATATAAAAAAGGAGCAGTTATTATAACTGCTCCTCACATACATTATCTACGATTCCTCCTTTCACCCTTTACCTTTCTCCTTCCGTCCCGTCACCAACTCTACCAGCCGATTCATCACTTGCTGTTGATTGTTCTTATAGATAAGATACTGATGCTGGCCTTCGCCAGGGGTAAAAACCGATTTGCCGTCGGCAGCAATCACAATACGACCTTTAGGCGAAAGGTCGAAATAGGCTGAATCAGGTTCTACGGCATACAGCACCGAAGTGAGATCCCAGGTCTGCCGGTCGTACGGCATTTTTTCATATACCTTATACGACATCACCAGGGGGTTGGCATCGCCCCCTTCAAAATCCTGTTCAATACTTTTGGCGGGATAGCGGAATTTGTCGCCAATTTCGAAGCCACTGGCCACCAGTGGTACGGGACATTGGGCAAACAGCACTTTCGATGCGTCCAGATCCTGCACAATATTCCATTCAGGAAAGTCAAACTCATTGGTGTATACGCCACCCATTACAGATACCAGTTTTACTTTTTTCTTCACCAGCTCCACGCCATTGAGCGGACTGTATTCGTCACCGGTTGATTGCAGCAGACGGGCCACATTGGTTTCGGGGCCCACCACAATCAACACGACCGACTGATCAGGCGCTGCAGCCAGGAGCCTGCGTTGCAGTTTATATCCTTCGGGCAGACTATCGGCAATGCTGCGTTTGGGAAATAACAGTTTTTTCCCGTTTATCAATGTATCGAGTGTGACCGGCACATATTTGCCTGCTTCCGGGTTTACGCCATTATAAGCGTAGCCCAGCGGCATATCGTTATACCCATTGAGCCGGCAGTAGCCGTCAATATAGTCAATCACCCGTGGATTAGACTTGCTGATGGTGACACCCAGCAGCTTTACTTTCTGCTGCCTTTCATAATCAAACAACATTTGAAGCGCCAGCACATCGTCGATATCGTTGCCGATATCGGTATCAAAAATTACAGTCAACGGCGTTTCGTCCTTTTGCTGCTGCTTAGATGCGGACTGGCAACCGGCCAGGAGCGTCAGCGAAACAGCTATCCATATCAGTGATTTCATGCTTTCCTATTTTATTTGGAATAAAATAAACTTTTGTCTGATTGCAGGTCGGTCAGTTCATTGCTCTGCAAATCGAAATGATCGAGCGACTGACCAACACCGATAGCACCAAGAACCGTATATCCACCCTTCACATAAGGGGTATTGGCAAACCGCAAAGACGGTTTATTCCCTGCCGGATCGAGTACACTCAATGCCAGCAGATACCGGCCTTTGGGCACTCCTGAAACTTTCAACTGTTCGTCGATCGTGTAAAGGGGCGCCTCTTTCCTATACACTTGTTTGTCTTCATCCCAATCATCGCCGGGCATCCACTTACTGATCTTCACATTTTTTAAAATCGTACTCCAGACCGGTCGCTTCGTTTTTGGGTCAAGCAACGATACCTGCACAGGCCAGTCATAATAAAAAGGCGAAGAACCTGTATTGCGGATTTCTGCGTGGAGCGACAGGGACTGACCTTTATCTATTCGCCGGTTGTAGAGCGCGCTTCCGATTACAAACCTATAGCCCAATGCCTTCTGCAGATTGGCAGCGGCTTCTTTAAAAGCGGGATCTTCAAAATTGGCCCAGGTAATACCACCGAGGTGATTACAATGCAGATTACGGATCTGTTTGATGGTAAGTTTGAAAAATTCAGGATCTGTTACCACCTGCTCAAAACTTTTGAATCGTGCCAGCGTACCCCAGTTCCAGGTGATCTCACCACCGATGGGCTGTGTCTTCCAGCGATCGCCCAGTTTGCGCATTTCTTCGTATCCCCTTACTTCCTCCTGCGGCTGCGACCAGGAGTCCCAGTAAATGCCGAATTCATAATCTTTGAACTCATAGGCATAACGCACCATTACTTTTTTATTCTTAAATGCTTTTGCAAAAGCATCACCCAGCACTTTTTCCATACCAGGTACCCAGGTGCGGTTAGCAACATGTTCCGGTTCATCATGAGGAGGCCAGTAGGTTGAAAGATCCGGATCATGATGCTCGCCCCATTCACCGATAATACCCATTTCCACATAAGCCACGCGGGGATCATTATCCCAGGCCTTACCCAGCTTTTCGACCAGCTTTGTTACCCGATCGGGAAAAGCAGGATCAAAATAACCGCCGGTAATCGGCGTATGCTTATCGGCCGAGTCAACGCGGGCACCCCAGGATCCGGGTACCTGCTTATACGGACCGACTTGCTCCGGAATCCCTTTGGGCCAGTGTGAACCACTGAGGTCATCGGGATTTTTAGGATCCTTGGGGCGACCGCCATGCCAGGGCTCCACCCATACGAGGTATACCCTTGGAATGACTTTCATATTCATCTCTTCTACCCCCTTCCAGCGATGATTGCTATACGCAATGATCTTTCCCACTCCATCCGATGCATCGTCCTCGATCATATTCCATTGCATATACTCCTTAATCATGCTGCCATAGGGATAAGGGTAACCCACTCGTTTTCTGTCAACCCCGGGTTGAAAAAACTCCCGCAACCCTTTCATGGGGTTACGAAAAGCCTGGGGATATTCCGCCAAATCAACACGTACCATACCCTGCGGCACCGGTGGCAAATCACCCTGCGCCACTGATGCTTCCAGTATCATTGACAGCATCCCCATCAACAGTATTTGCTTAAAAAATTGCATCGCTGACGGGTGTTATTGTTTTTTATATTTCAGGGTGCGGTCATCCTTCATGCTGCGGAACTCGGTAGCAGGAATTTCATAATTCTCCAGCTCTTTATTGATCCCGATATACCCCATGGGATGACGGCCTCCGATAAAATAATTTTCGATCGCAAAACGCAGCGAAGGCTCCATACCCGCCGGATCGAGTACCGAAACAGCAATCACATACTCCTGTTCAGGCAGATCGGTATCCAGCGTAATTTCCTTTTCGATCTGATACACAGGCGGAGCACTCAGGTATTTGCTGGTAGCTTTGTCCCAGTTGTCGCCGGGCATCCATTCGGATATATTCACTCCATCGAGCACCTTGCTCCACACTTTTTTCTTTGTGCGTTTATTGAGCAAAGAAATCTCTACGGGCCAGTTATAATAGAATGGTGAGGATCCATTATTAACCACTTTAAAAGACACTTTGAATGGCTTATTCTTTTCAATCCGGCCCGGATAGGTAAAATCAGACAACACATAGTTATAGCCCATTGACTTTTGCAGCAACTCGGCATTTACCTTAAACTCTGTATTATCAAAATTGGCCCAGGTAATGCCACCCAGGTGATTGTTGTGCAAATTGCGGATCTGCTCAATCACTTCGGTACGCGTGGCCGGGTCGGCTACTACCTGCTCAAAAGAATTGAAGCGCGAAAGGCCTCCCCAGTTCCAGGTAATCTCACCGCCAATGGGTTGCGTTTTCCAGCGGTCGCCCAGCTTTTTCATTTCTTCGTAGCCGCGCACTTTCTCTTCGGGCTGCGACCAGGAGTCCCAGTAGATGCCAAACTCATAGTCTTTGAATTCGTAGGCATACCGCACCATTACTTTTTTATTCTTAAAAGCCGATTGAAATGCATCGCCCAGTGTTTTCTCCATACCAGGTATATACGTACGGTTAGCTACGTGAGCAGGCTCATCATGCGGCAGCCAGTACGTAGAAATATTGGGATCATGCTGTTCGCCCCACTCACCAATAATACCCATTTCCACATAAGCCACCCTGGGATCATTGTCCCAGGCTTCGCCTGCTTTGGCCACCAGCGCCTTTACCCGGTCCTGGAAAGTGGGATAAAAATAGCCTCCGGTAATAGGAGTCACGTCATCGTCTACACGTACCTGTCCGGGAATATCAGCAGGCCAGTGCCAGCCATTCAGATCATCGGGGTTATTGGTGTAGGTGTTTTTAGCAACACCACCATGCCAGGGCTCCATCCATACGATATAAATGCGGGGAATCACTTTCATATTCATATCCTCCACTCCCGCCCACCGGTGATTGCTGTATGCAATGATCTTATCCACCCCATCGGAGGCATAATTCTCAAGCATGTTCCACTGCATGTATTCTTTAATAAGCGTTCCATAGGGGTACGGATAATCAGAACGCTTTGGATCAAAACCAGGAGCAAAAAATTCCCGCAGCCCCTTCATGGGATTACGGATAGCTCCGGTAAACTCTGTAGGATGAACCGTCACGATACCATTGGCCACTTCCACTTTGGGCGCTACAGGCACCTCGGGAAATACTTCCGGCTTTATTTTTTGGCAGGATGCCGCCAGCAGCGCAAGCGACACGGCAGCAAGACCTATTCTTTTATATTGTGTTGTCATCTTTAATCGATTTGAATGAAGAATTAATAACCGGGATTGTTTTGCGTAATTGCCTCGTTGGCATCCAGTGCCGCCTGCGGCAGGGGATACAGGTTATGATGATCCTGGATGGCAATACCAACACGGTCTGCCAGGTATTGCTTCAGTTTACCAAAACGAATCAGGTCAAAACGACGCAGGTGCTCAAAACAAAGCTCATGCAGACGCTCCTGCAGTACCACATCGGCAAACTGCTGCTGACTCAGATTATCAGCTGCAGTAATATCGGCAATACCTGCGCGGCGACGCACCTGGTTAATCGCTTCGTATTTTGCTGTAGTACCGTCATTCACGGCATTGAGGGCTTCGGCTTTCATCAGCAACACATCTGCATAACGGATGAGAATAAAATTGAGCTGATCATCTTCAATTACATTCCCGAATTCAGGATCCCAGAATTTATTGTTACAGGCGGGTGACTGTGTAACCCCATTGTAAGATGTAAGGAAAAAGGCTGTCTTACGTTTATCGGTATTCTCAAAACTGTTGTACACATAATTCGTAGGACCAAAACCACCCCAGCCACCAAAATTGGTTGGGCCGCCTACACCGCGCGGTCCCCAGTAGCTGTGCTGAATGCTGCCTTCCAACCCCCATGAACCGGAATGACGGAACTGTACTTCAAAAATGTTCTCATACTCTGCGTTCTTGTTTTTGGGATGGAAGATATCTTTCAGGTTGGTGTATAAATGAAATTTACCATCAAGCTTGTTGCAATACACCAGCGCATCGCCGGGTTTACCCCATTGCAGGTAAATACGGGCCAGAAACGCCTGTGCCGCATAGGAAGTGGCGCGGCCTTTATCGGCTGCATTGGGCCAGCTGGTGGGCAGCGCAGCTTCCGCATCTTTCATATCCTGTGTGATCAGCTGATACACTTCATCGGCAGTAGCGCGCGGTTTCATGATCTCATCGTCAATAGATGATTTAGTCCACAAGGGTACGCCGCCATACATTTTCACGAGATCGAAATAGTAAATAGCCCGCAGAAATTTGGCCTGTGCCACCATCAGCGACCTGGTATTGTTATCTACAACACCTGCCGGCATATCGATTACTGCATTGCTGCGTTTCACGCCTTCATAACATACCCGGTAATGATCCTGGAAAAAAGGGTGACTGGCGCTGAAGGTGTACATCTTCAGCTCCGAATAGGCTGCCCAGCCGAGATCATAAGGCTCTACTTCATCGGTACCAAATTCAGAAAGGGTAATCGTATACTTTCCTACAAATACCCGCTGCATGGCAGCATAGGCGGCATTGAGGGTTTTCTGCCAATCTTCCGGAGTGGTATACGCATTTTCCGGCGTCTGAATACTACGGGGATCTTCGGTAAGGAACTTGCGGCAACTGCTCAGCGCCAGCAAGGCTACAATGATGATGAAATAATTCTTTTTCATATTGCAATTCATTAGAAGTTGATTGAAAGACCAGCCATAAAGGTTCTGGCATTGGGATAAGGGTTGGTATTGTCGCCTGACTCTACATCATACCCGGTAAATTGTGTCCAGGTAAATGCATTCTGTACAGAAGCATATACGCGCATACCGGTTGATTTGATACGGCGCACAAAGCTGCTGGCAGGGAAACTGTAACCGAGTTCAATATTGCGGAGGCGCAGGTAATCGCCTTTTTGCAGGTTGGCATCGGTACCATCACCATTGGCATAGGGGCTACCCACACGCGGAGCGGGATAACGCTGACTGGGACGTGTGGGTGTCCAGTAACCGTTGTAATAATCCACGCCCATATTACCCCATGTATTGAAAGCATTGAGATAGCGGTTGAGTGAGTTGTTGATCATATGTCCGCCGGCATAGGTAAAGAACGTGATCAGATCAAATCCTTTGTACTTGAATGTATTGGTAAAACTTCCGTAGAACTTAGGTACTGCCACACCGGCAAACTGACGGTCATCACCATTGATGACTCCGTCTTTATTAAGATCGGCCACTTTGCGGTCGCCAGGCTGGGCATTGTACTGCGCAGCCTGCGCTGCTTCGCTCGTTTGCCAGATACCTTCCGACTTCAGTGTATAGAAAAGATTGATGGGGCGGCCTACAAACAACGACTTATTTACATCCAGTTTACCACCATACAATTCGGCAATCTTATTCTGGTTATAAGAAATGTTACCGGCTGTTGTCCAGCTGAAATCGCGGGTGCTGATGTTTACGGTTGTCAGTGAAAGCTCAATACCCTTATTATCTATCTGGCCAATATTGGTCAGCGAATTATCAAATCCGGATTCAATTGGCAGGGGCACCAGCCACAACAGATCGGTTGTTTTTTTATAATAGGCATCCAGCGTACCGGCAATCCGGTTTTTGAAGAAACCAAAATCGATACCGATATCAAACTGGTTGGCTTTTTCCCAGGTGAGGTTGGGATTGGCAATCGTGTTTTGCACAGAACCGGTAGCCAGGTTACCACCAAATACATAATCGGCCCATTCGCCACCCTGACCAATTGTAGCAGCGTAGGCGTAATCGCCAATGTTCTGATTGCCGAGTTTACCTGCACTCAGGCGCAGCTTCAGTTCACTTACGGCTCCGGCATTTTCCATAAACTGCTCATTCGATATACGCCAGGCCAGCGCGGCAGACGGGAAGAAGCCCCAGCGATGTCCGGGTGCAAAGCGTGATGAACCATCCTGGCGCATAGTAACGGTAAAGAGGTAGCGGTCATCAAAATTGTAGTTCACCCGGCCATAATAAGAAGTGAGTGTGGAAGCCGATGCATAAGAATAATTCGGTCCATGGTTTTGTGCGCCGCCCAGGTTATCATATCCAAGAATAGGAGAAAGGTTTTTGGAGTCGGCAGTGGTGCTTTCATAATCATATTTGGAGGCAGAGAAACCACCCATCACTACAAACTTATGCCGGTTGCTCAGGTCAAAATTATACGTAGCCGTATTCTCCGTCTGCATGTATCTTTTCTTGCCATTGAATTTCACGGCATGACCTCCATCGGGATAATGCTGTCCCATGCGGCCATCTTCGTAAGAGTTTACATTAAAAAACTCCAGTTCGGCTCCATTATCGGAACGGATCTTCAGATTTTTAACCGGTTCAATCTCGAAGTATACCGAACCTACTGCACGGCTCTTGGCAGTACTCTTATCCAGCAGGTCTACAATAGCTACCGGGTTGGCCTTGGTATTAAGGAAACCATCGAAGTAATCACCATTGCTGGTATAGATGGGAGCTGTAGGCTGTGAACTGATGGCACTAAACATGGTACCATAACCGGAGTCGCCTTCTTCATTGATGTTTTTGAGTTTTGACTCAATAATATTGAAACGAATACCGGTACGGAGCCAATCCATTGTCTGGGCGTCCATGTTATAACGCAGGGTTACTTTCCGGAACGAAGAGTTTTTGATCGTGCCGATCTGGTTATAATAATCAGCCCCGAGGAAATGTGTTACTTTTTCATTACCGCCGGAGATACCGAGGTTATAGTTGCTGAAACTTCCATTCTGGGTGATGGCATCCTGCCAGTCGGTACTTTCGCCCCTGCTCAGCAGGCGCAGTTCTTCCGACGTCCAGGTATAATCAGGCACCGCTTTAGATGCCAGCTCATAATACTGCTGGGCATTCATCATCTTTTGCTTATTGAGCATACGCTGTGTGCCGCTATTGACATTCAGCGTCACACGTCCTTTACCTTTTACACCTTTGCGTGTAGTAACCAGTATTACGCCATTTGAACCGCGTGAACCATAAATAGCCGCAGAGGAGGCGTCTTTGAGTACTTCAATAGATTCGATATCGCCCTGTGAAAGATCCTGCAGACCTCCTTCTACGGGTATCCCATCTACCACATAGAGCGGAGCATTACCGGCACGCAGGGAACCTGAACCGCGGATAACCACAGAAGCATCGCCGCCGGGTTTTACGGAGCCGGTAGATACGAATACACCGGCAGCCAGGCCCTGCAGGGCGCTGGTGGCGGTTCCTACCCGTGCATTTTTCAACCCATCGGGTTTAATGGTAGTAACCGATCCCGTCAGATCACTTTTTTTGGTGGAACCATAACCAATTATCACCACATCGTTGAGATTAACTGCTGCACTGATCAGCTGAATTGTGATAGTAAGATCATTGCCTACCACTACTGTCTTGCTGACCATACCTGTGTGCGAAAATTCGATGATCTCTCCTTTATCTGCCTGAAGCGAAAAACGCCCGGCAGAGTCTGTAGCGGTTCCCCGCTTTGTATTTTTAACGGATACTGATACACCTGCCAGGGGTACATTGACCTCATCGGTAACCAGGCCGCTGATTTTGTTCTGCGCATACAGCAGGCTGGCACACAGCAAGCCGATGCATGCAAAAAATAGTTTTTTATACATAGCCGTATATTGTAATTATTTGAAGACTTGAATTAGATAGCCGCAGGCATCAGAAAGAACGGATGGCGCGCACGCCAATCTTCCACCCTTCCTTATCCGAATTGCCGGATACGATATTGACGGCTTCATAAAAATTGACATAGAAAGCCGACCAGCCGGCAGCATCGCCATCACCTTCGCTGGAACTCCAGTAGTTGTTGGCAGGCATACCAGCGCCGTGGGCCCAGAGCATGTCTTTGGCTTTGAACAATTCTATTAATTCCTGTTGTGAGGGAAGAAACCAGTCGGTGTAGGTATCTCCATTGACGGTTACACTCAGCTCATCGCAGAGTTCAAATGCAGCTTTCTTATTATTCCAGTTGGAGAAATTCTGACGGAATGTAACCATCTTGGCCTGCAGTTTACTGGTATTGCTTTTACCCGCACCCAGGTCTTTGCTGGTACCGGCAGCACCGGAGAGTGCTACACCGGGGCCAAACTGCTCAATAGCCGTACCTGTATTGGTTTTATTAACGATAAAGCCATGCAGTTTGCTGCTTTCGGTGTAGAAAACGACACCACCGCCTACTTCATCGCCTGGGTTTACCTGTACACCAATTGCACCCAGGATGGTTTTACGTTGTGTACCGCGGGTAACGATCACGTTATTTACCCCATATACACCGGCGGGCAATTGAAAGCTGAGTCCCTGCGCGGTCACCGTAGTTGGAATGGAGATCACTTTATCGGCAGGATAGAAAGATGCAGTAAGCTGAATCATATCGCCTGACTCAAAGCCTTCGCCACCGATGCTGACTGTAGCACCTTGCGGAAACGGCGCAGCAGGCATCACTACATTTTCCAGTACAATCACAAAAGGCACCCGCAGTTCACCATCCAGCGTGGTTTGCTTTCCGGCTCGTTCAATTGTGACTGTATAGATGCCACCGGCTTCGCGGGGCACCAGGATGCGGATCGACTCATCGGTCACCTCCAGTACTTCTACCTGAGTCATACCGTTGTCGTCTTCGATAAATACTTTATCAGACACATCAAAGCCTTTGCCGCGGATTGTAGCCGGGCTACCAGGCATCACATCATTTTCGTTGGGAAAAACAATGTTTTTAAGAATGGGGGCAATAGGCACCGGAGGCGGTGCTTCGTCTTTTTTGCAGGAACTTATACCTGCAAAAAAGACAGCGAGCAAGCAAATCGCTACTTTTTTCATTTGACAGTCGTTTTTGTTTCACGAAAGGGGGTTAATCAACGAAAGGGTTATTCAGAGACCTGCTGCAATCACCAGTGCCAACCCTGCTACGAACAGGATAAACATGGCTGCAATCAGGTTTTTAACTTGTTTTGAACTGCCGGCAAATTCTTTCCAGATCAGCACGCCCCAGATGGCAGCTACCAGGGTGGCACCCTGACCCAGTCCATAAGAAATAGCCGGACCGGCCTTGCCGGCTGCAATGAGATTGAAAATATTTCCCAGCGCCCAGATAGAGCCGCCGAGCACACCGATAAAGTGCAGCGATGTGCGGCCTTTGAAATATTCTGCGTAACTGATCGGTGATCCCTGGAGGGGACGTTTCATCATCACCGTATTGAAAAGAATATTGCTGAGCAGGATACCTGCGGCAAATACTACTGACGCGGTATAAGGTGTCATCTTCTCTGCTTCCGGATTCACAAAATTGTCGAGATCCATAGCACCTGCTACAAACCGGTAGAAGAACGACATGAGCAATCCGGCCACAATAGAAAGCAGGATACCCTTTGCGCCGGCTTTGGAAACGGTGGCCGATTTTTTCTTATAGGCCACTGCATTCAGTATTATCGCCAGCGACACCAGTGCCACACCCGCAAAGAGCAGCAACGGATCACCTTTCTGATGACTGGCATAGTTGATGATCACGCCTACTACCAGCGCCAGGCCGATGCCTACCGGAAAGGCTACCGACATGCCGGCAATAGCAATGGCTGAACTCAGGAGAATATTGGCCAGGTTAAAGATGATGCCGCCAAGCAGGGCACTACCGATATTAGCACTGGAAGCCTGCTGCAGATCGGTCATAAAAGGACGCCCCTGATCACCATTGCTACCCAATGTAAAGGCAGCCAGCAATGAAAAGAGGAAAATACCGATCACATAATCCCAGTAAAATAATTCATAGCGCCAGCGGCCTGCCGCCAGCTTTTGTGTATTGGCCCAGGAGCCCCAGCACAACATGGTGATGAAGCAAAAGACAATGGCCAAAGGATAACTTTCGACGATAAACATATGACAGCAATTAAGGGGTTAGTTTGGTTAGTTCGCCGGATTGATGGAAGCCAGGTTGAGCTGTACTGCCACCAGTTCGTTTCTATGCGGAATGGATGATTGCGCACCCAGTCTTGTGACCGAAATAGCAGCTGCCTCACAGGCAAATCCTACCGCAGCTTCCAGGTCGCGCCCTTCCGAAAGCGCTACAGCCAGCGCTCCATTGAATACATCGCCCGCAGCTGTGGTATCCACTGTCTCCACTTCACGCGCCCTGACGAGGCTGATCTTTTTTCCATCACAGATCACCGCACCCAGCGGCCCCATGGTAACTACTACATTTTTTACGCCCATCGAGCAGATGGCCTGGGCAGCGCGACCAGCCGAATCAATATCCGTCACCTCCATACCGGCAATCATTGCGGCCTCTGTTTTGTTGGGCGTAAGAATATCGACCTTGCTCAGCATATCGGCAGGTAATGCAGCAGCCGGTGCCGGGTTAAGAATTACTTTCACTCCTTTGCCAGCTGCATATGCAACCACGTGCTGTACAGTAAGCAGGGGAATTTCCAGTTGCAGCAATACAATACCTGCTGTTTCTATTTCTTTCAGGGCTGATGCAATGTCTTCGTCTTTGAGGTGGGCGTTGGCGCCGGAAGCAACCACTATGCTGTTTTCGCCGGCTTTGTCGACAGTGATAAGCGCTACACCAGAGGGACGCTCATCATCGAAACGCAGATGGGTGATATCGATACCCTCGTTGCTGAACAGCTGTGAAAACTGTTTGCCAAAAAGATCATTACCAAGTTTGGAGATAAAAACGACTTCGCCGCCGAGCCGGGCTACGGCCACCGCCTGGTTGGCACCTTTGCCACCGGCATTCATAAAAAAGGAACCAGATAAGACAGTTTCGCCGGGTACGGGAATATGGTCTGTTTTAACCACCATATCCATATTGGAACTGCCCACTACTATAA
>JAGODE010000397.1 GCA_017998385.1 Chitinophagaceae bacterium
TACCAATACCAACTGTAAACAGCGTTGTTGAAATACGATAGATCTGTTTTTGCTTTTTCATTTTTAAAGGTTGGGTTGAAGGTTCAGGATTGTTCTAGTGTATGCAGATAAGCTTCCAGCTGACGCATGGTACCTTCTGTGCCGGCATGTACAGATGGCTTCCCTTTTTTAAATATTTCCAGTTCGCGATCGCTGGCATTAATCGGGTATGAGGTCATCTGGATGGTTGTAATACCCGCTTTTTCCTCAAAGCGAACCGTACTCAGTATCTCAGCGGGCCAGTCGGGCATGAGCGGGTGGGTGCTGATGTTGCCATCCTTATCGGAAAATGATACAATAAACTCCAGCAGATCTGGCGGAACGATTTGTGTGTATACCAGTCTTCCCCACATTTCCTGTCCATTGGGAAGCACCTGGCAATAATGAAACTGGCCGCCGGGCCGGAGATCGAGTGTGCAGTATTTCATACTGCAGCCGGCAGGTGTCCACCAGTGTCGCAAATGTTCCTGCCTGGTAAATGCTTCAAAAACCAGGGCAAGCGGCGCATTAAAGCTGCGGCTGAATACCAGCCGCTCAGCGACGGCCGCGTTTTCGTTTTGTGGAAGGTTGTTCATGCTGTTTATTTTTAGTTTGTAATGTTTCGAGATAAACATCGAGCTGATCGAGGCGGGCTGTCCAGAAGCTGCGGTATTGCTCCACCCATGCACTCACTTCGCCCAGCTTTTCGAGGCGGGCATTACAATGCCGTTCACGGCCTTCCTGGCGAATGCTCACGAGCCCGCATTCTGTCAGTATCCGGATATGTTTGGATATGGCGGGCCGGCTGACCTGAAAATTTTCTGCAATAGCATTGAGGTTAAGCGGTTGCCTGGCAAGCAGCCGAATTATTTCGCGTCGGGTGGGGTCGGCAATTGCCTGAAAAACATCTCTTCGCATAATATGTTACCAATTAGTTACGCAAATATATGTAACTGATCGGTTACGTAAAAAAATAATTCACATCGACAATAAGTAGTTGACAGATAATAGTTAGTAGTAGACACTAGGCGAGGACAATTGACAAACACTTTAAATCCTTTAAACTCTTTATACTCTTTATACCCTTATATCTTCCTCCGTCTGTTAACGGCTCGTGAAGGTTATCGGGACTATCCTATTCTGGCATTGTTTTTTCGGCTGTATAAGTCTCCTTCCGCAGGATTTATCCTGCTTTTTCCAGGACAACTGCACCAGGATTTCAACTTTATTTATTTAATTCTAAAACAGCAATGATGATGAAAAGACCCTTGCGTTTATCTGTACTCGTGGCAGGAATGGCCTTGCTCAGTGTCGGTGCGTTGTTTACAGCCTGTAGCAAAAATGATAATGGGAATAATGGCGGATCGGACGCGGCAGGACTGATGGCTTTTAATCTGGCACCAGACCAGCCGTCGGTGAGCTTGGCGCTCTCGGGAAATATAATTACCAATACGCCATTGGCTTTTGGCAATTATACCGGCGTATATCTGGGAATTTATCCCGGTACACGTCAGGTACAGAGCTATGATTTTACGACCAGTAGCCCGATCGCCACAACCAGCAGCAGCTTTATGACCGGCAGGTATTATTCGCTTTTTGTAGTTGGCGCCAACAGCAACTATCAGAATCTGGTAATCGAAGATAAGCTGGACAGTCTCGATGCCAGTACCAATCAGGCCTATGTGCGTTATGTAAATGCCATACCCGATTCATCGGCTCCGGTAATTACATTTCAGGCAGGTGGAACGGATGTGGTAAATGAATCAGCTGTTTACCGGCACGCATCTGAGTTTACAGCTATTGCACCGGGTAATGTAGATATAACCGTATCGAATGGCGGCAATATTCAGGCTAGCCGAAGTATTACTGTAGAGGCCAACAAAATATATACAGTGTTGCTGTCTGGTTTGCCGGGAGCAGCAGATCCTTCGGCAGCTGTTCAGATACGATATGTTGGAAATGGAACATTAAGCGCCGGTAGTACACAGCAAAAAAGCAGCACTGCAGGCCGCCAGCAGATTCCTTAAATATACTTTCAGGGTTAAGGTGGGATAATAAAAAGCCGGCTCCAGATAGGGGCCGGCTTTGTCATTTTGGGAGTATGCATTTTACTGCTTCACACTGTCTGCAGCTGCTTTTTTGGGTTTTTTGAGCAGTCCTTCAAACGTGTTTTTCAGTTTTTTCTCAGCTTCTTTTTTTGTTTCGTTGATTGAGTTTGATTTGGCGGTGTCTTTTTGTCCCAGGAGTTTATCTTTCAGTTCATCTTTCAGCTCATTGACCACCTGATTCTTTACTGCGGTAAGGGTATCACGTACGGTTTGTTTGGCGCTGTCTATTTTTTGCTGGGCAAAATCCTGTGCCTGTTGTTTGAGATCTGCCACGGCATCGCCTGCTACTTCTTTCAGGTCGGTTTTGATAGACGGATTGCTGATGCTGCCGCCCATTTTTACATTCAGGTCCACCACATCGCTCAGCTTTACGTTGATGCCTTTGCTGGCGGCCTGTGTCGCCAGTCCGTTGATGAGGTTGTTGCCCTGCTCACCAAGATATTTACGGGGTACTTTCATGGCAATTACGTAGTCAATACTCTGATCGAGGCCATGCATACCGCCTATCTGCATTTCTATATCTTTTACTTTTACAGTAAATGGTTTAACCAGTACTTTACCATTTGCAAATTCAATAGAGTTTTTGATATCGCGGAGAGTAATGGATTTGAGCTCATCTATCTGCAATGTGTTAGCGAGTTTTTCGATGGGCGCAAATTTTCTTAAAGCACCTTCCAGCAGCAGCAGGTTGCCCTTACCGCTCAGCGAAGAAAAATCGGGCATCATATCTCCGTTGAGATGGCCGGTCATAGATAACTGAGAGTTGAGTTTTCCTGCCAGAAACTGACCTATCGGCATCAGTTTCTGTACGGTATTGAAAGCAAAAAAAGTTTTCTGGATATCAACATCTTTTACTTCGTAACTGAGTGCAATATCAGGATCGGACTTGCTTTGTTTGGTAGAGTAGGTGCCGTTGAATATAATGGTGCCATCAAGTGCAGCGGCAGATACATTCTGAAGTTTTACCGTTTCATCGTTCAGTACCAGCGTGCCTTTAATATTATTATAATTCACTTTATCGTAGGTAACCTGTCCGGCACTGGCATTGAGTTGCAGGTTGAGATTGGCAGGTACCAGGAAGGGGCCCGCGGATGTGCTGCTGGTGGTGGTACTGCCTGCTGCCGCTTCGGTAGCTGAGGTGCCCATCCAGTCATTCAGGTTCATTTTATCTACTGCTACATGGAGTACGCCTTTTAGTGGCTCATTTTTGAGTGCATACCCTACAAGGT
>JAGODE010000398.1 GCA_017998385.1 Chitinophagaceae bacterium
TCATTACATCGCTTATCTCACTCCTTATGATGCCGCTGTGCCCGACCAGGGATATGATAAAATGATATTGAATGCCGGTGGCCGCCTGGATACGGCGGGTCTGGTATTCTACCGGCTTAAAGACATTCAGTGATCATGAAAATAATACAACTGACTCTTCCTGTCTTTTTTACCTGTATACTATTCGCCTGCTCCAGTCCATCGAACCGGAGGGCTGTAAGTACAGATGAGCTGGAAAAAGTGCAGGCCACCGACAGTGCTGCGCAATCGCGGCACACTCCCTTGCGCGATGCGCTTTCCGCTACCGAGTTGATTGAGCTCGCCGATTGCAACGACCTGCCCTGTGTGCAATTATATATGAAAGAGCGTGACCGCGACTTTGTACATGCAGTAAAAGGTCAGTTTGCTTCACTGCATCGTTCTGCTGTAACCGATACAGCGGGGAATGAACTGGTAATGCCACTCTCTACCCTCTATGCCGACGTAAATCCGCAAACCAGCTGGCGACTGGCACATACACTTCATCGGAAAGAAACGGGCGAGCGCCTGCTGGCAGCGTTTCATCAGCTCGGTTTTGTGTTTGTTGACTCTGGTTATTATGTCAGTGGTGGTTTGAAGGGAAAACAGGCCCGGTTCTCCTCTCCTTCCTATCCGGGCAAAAGCCTGTATGTTACCGCTACCTACCATCCCTGGTATATGAAAGGATTATACTCCGGCAAAGTAACCTGGCCCTGCTATGTATTTGAGGTATATAAAGATTAAGCTGATTGAGTGTACACGGGTACCCATCCGATAATGCGCGGCGCTCATCTGCGCATTCTGCGGGGAATTGGCCGGCAGATGCGGGTGTTATTTCGCCTGCTTTGACCATTTTTTATACAGCAAAAAACCGACAGGCATGGGAAGCCAGTAAGATAATAAGCGGTAAAGCAATGTAACAATAATGGCACTGGCTACCGGCACGTCTGTAGCCGCAAAAAAATAGCTCATACTGCTTTCATAAAGTATAAGAGCTCCTGGCAAAAATGGAAGAATAGAAATAATTCTTGTACACATATAGCACAACAGGATACTAAATGGAGAAACGGATATTCCCAATCCGCTAAAAAGTGCATAGATAGTAAAAGCATCGGCAATAACAAGAAATAACTGCAAACTGAAGGATCTGAAAACAACGAGCTGATTTTTGCGAATAAATATCAATGGTTTTATTTCCTGTGCTTCCAACAGCTGAGGCGAAATCCTGTTTTTAATCCGTACTGCAAGTGATTTTAATATCTTTATTTTCCCAATCCTTTCAATAAATTTATAAATCACTTTTTTTCTTCCGCTCAGCACAACCGCAATAGCAAATAGTAAATAAACAATCAATCCACCAATGAGTGTTGCTGTAAATATCCCAGAAGTTTGCACAAAAAACAGACAGGAAAAGAGCAACACCAAAATGAGGACTTCCATAGCGGCATAAAAAATCAGGAGTTCCGTTATGATCAGCGAAATAATATCTGACACGTTAATGCCAAAACGCAACAAAAAATTCAGGAAAAAAGTATTGCCGCTGATTCCGGCACTTGGCATTGTCTGATTAAAAAACAACGAAATAACAGATGCCCTGGTAAGTCCAGCCAGGCGAGGCCTCTGCCGCAATTTATAAGGAGCAAGTAAAAGCCGGTAGATTGCAGCAGTAAATATATAAGTAATAAGCTGTGCTATTATTGCAACGATTAGCCAAATGGGCTTTACTTCCTCTAAAAGTGTAAATTCTTTCTTTATTTCTGCGAAATAATAAACAACAAAACCAAAAACCATTACAAACAGAATAAAGGACCAGGTAATATATCTGGGATTGGTTTCCCTTTTTTGTTCAGAATGGCTTCCTTTGGTGCTATCATTAAACATTCCTCAATAGCTTTTGAAAAGGCCGGTGCGAGTGGATGTACTGGCAACTTATTGACTTACATTTCTGCATTACATTCTGCTAACTTATCTGTCAAATGTTTTACCAATATACTCATTTGCCTGCAGTCCTGCCCCTTTGTAATTCCGCCGCATCTCCCGGTGTAAGCTACAAAACTGTCTCCTGACACCTCTCTACCTATTATAGGTCAATCGATTACAATTAAAAAAACGAACCCACGCAGCTAATCAGGATCAGAATCTGCAATGACCGCCATCATTGACCTGGCCTGCCCTTCAGAAATATTTTCGTTAATCCCTGCATAAGAAGACGGTTTGCTGAAATAATATATTCACTGAGCACAAACGGGCTGGATGCGGGTATTTCTGATAAATTAAATAGAAGATATGAAAAAGTATATTTTGCCTCTGCCCATACTATTATTAGCCAGCCTATGCTTTGGGCAAGTAAACACAGCTATTGGCATTAAAGCAGGAATTAGCATTCCTAACTTAACTTCGGGAAGCTCTGCCAATCCCGTCAGCACTGGCTACTCTTCGCGATTAGACGGAGATGCTGCCATACATGCCGAATTCCGTATCAGTAAGTACTTTTCTATCCAACCTCAACTGGAGTATTCATCCCAGGGCGGTAAAAAAAGCGGGGTGCAGGCTTTTACTCCACCCGATGAAATGCTGCAACAGTTTCCTGCGGGCCAGGCACCAGCTTATCTATATGCCGAGTATAAGAGTATAGCGAAAATAAACTACCTGATGCTACCCGTACTCGCCAAATATCACTTTAATCTCCAAAAAAAATGGGGTGGCTATATTGCCGTAGGGCCTTTTGTCAGTTATCTTCTGAATGCAAAAAATATTACCAAAGGCTCCAGCATTGTTTATCTCGATCAGAACAAAACTCAGCCTGTCAGTTCCCAGGTTCTGTCTTTTGACAGTAAAGATAATGTCACCAGCGACCTGCACCGGTTTAATGCGGGTATAAGTGGGCATATAGGAGTAGATTATAAAGTAGCCAGCGGCAGCCTTTTTCTCGAAGCTGGCGGCAATTTCGGGTTAATCGATATTCAAAAAAACACCCTTAACGGGAAGAACAAAACCGGCGCTGCGGTTATTAATCTGGGCTACCAGTTTACGTTGTGAACTGTATATTTAAAAAGATACTACAGTTGATTTTCCTGCTATCAATTTGTTTGAGTGAAACCCTTGCTACTATTTTATTTCCACTAATACAGGCTGAGTCTGTTTTAAGCCAACTGTGTCTTTCCATTTGATGGTATACGCGGTAGCTGAAGCATAATGAAGATTTGCTATGGTTCGCACACTTTTCTATTTACCAGTCTTTTGCAGTAATTAACAGCAATCTATTCTTTTTGAGTGATCGATCATGTGATACCCCTCACAGATAATATTGACCGCCATCATTGTTTCCCCGTAT
>JAGODE010000124.1 GCA_017998385.1 Chitinophagaceae bacterium
GAAGAGGTGTCACATATTGCCACACATTGACGGTTCTGATCTGGGTAGTCATGAAAGAGAAACGATTTCGGCAGCAAGATAGTGAAAGTATGAGGAGTTCAATGTGCTAATGTGTTGAATATGCTGATGTGCTAATGATTTGAAGATTTGATGATTTGAAAATTTGAAGATGGCGGGAGAATGCGTTTAATGTGCTAATGTGTTTAATATGCTGATGTGCTAATGAAAAGGCGTTTTCACTTTATACCCTTTATACCTTTATACCTTTAAACTTTTATACTTTTAAAAAATATTCCTGACAGGTTCGGCACTTTTGCCGTTCGTCTTTTCTGTCGCTGATACCGCTGTGCGGCCAATAAGCCATCCGCTTGCTTCCAATACTTCATGTATGTCCTGATCACTTTCCAGCACGATAACAGGATTCGGCAGCTGTGGCAATTCAGTTTCTGTAAGGTCTGTATGAGCAGGGCGACGTGTGAGTCCCATCAACCCAATAATCGACAGAAGCAGGGCGGCTAAAAAACGATTCATGATATACAGGCTTTTGATGTGCAGGTACCTGTATATCGGCGAAAGGGAAAAAGGTCATCACAAACCTGCTAACTTCCAAAAAGGGAAAGCTGCGCAGGCCTCTCCTTTTTACCCGCAGGCAGTGCAGGTAAGGCAGCAGGAATACCCGTAATCTCCATGATCTCAGACTCCTGGTAACGCGAAGCCACTGTTATCTGTACCTGGCCAGCAGCTGGCAGAAAAAGCTGTACCGCCTTTTCAGGAGTGTTATTGTTTTTGGATAAATGAGAAAGAATAAGATGAGACAGGTGCGGACCAGCATGCTCCTGGTACAATTCAAACGCCTGCCTGTTAGACAGGTGACCGGTACGGCCGCTGATGCGCCGCTGAAGCGATAAGGGATAATGACTGGCCGCCAGCATGTGTTCACAATAATTGGTTTCGAGAAAAACGGCGTGACAGGCCCTGAAATATTTTTTCACTTCGGCACAGCAATAACCGATATCTGTAAATACACCCACATGCACCGACTGATAAGACACAACAAAACTATGCGGATCGGCAGCATCGTGCGACTTGGAAAATGCACGCACCTGCAATGAACCGGCCGGATATGCACGGTCTGTAGTAAAATGGCAGATTAACTGCGGCTCAATCGGAATCTGGCTGTTGCCCAGTGTGCCGGGAGTAATATAAACAGGAAGCTGATATTTTTTACTGAGAGCAGGAATACCGGTGATATGATCATGGTGCTCATGCGAGACAAAAATGGCGCGCACTTTTTTCATATCCAGCCCCAGCTTATGCATACGCCGCTCCGTTTCGCGGCAGGAAATGCCGGCATCTACCAGCAGGGCATCCGTATCATTTTCGATATAATAACAGTTGCCATTGCTGCCCGAATTAATGGATGCAATACGAAGCGCCATCCGGCAAAATTAAGCATTTGCCATCAGGGAGCCGCAAAGCGTACCTGCAACAGGTTAAATCCTCCTTCTGCTATCTTTATCCGCAGCCGGTGCACCCCCTTGTCGAGCCCGATGAGCCCCAGTTCTGTTTCTTTCCAATCAGTATAGCCGCCGGTTACCGGCACTTCCTTATTTTCAAGCACTACCCTGTCATCGATCAGTACGCTGATGCGACCGGGTGCAATAGCAGCCATACCGGCCAGCAGTTTATAGGTTGCTTTCTTTTCTACTTCAATGGTATACTGCATCCACTCGCCCGCTTCTGTATGCCCTACATAGAACCGGTTATAGCGGCTGGAGTCCTGAAAAATATCCACCCCATCATTGCGATAGGTATGTCCGCGGTTGCCGGTACTGGCCTTACCCGTCGATATCCTGTAATTGGCTGTATCCATATCGGCATAGGCATACCCGTTACGACCAAGATCATAGTCCACGGCTTTGATAACTGTACCGGCCTTGATTATATGCTGTTTGAAAGGAATCGTTGCAGTAGTATGCGGCTGTCGTATCAATGCATCAATCACATCGCGATGAATAATATTGGATTCGAACCGGGCATAGGTAGCCAGTTCCAGTAAGCCGCTGTATACATCACTTTCTTTAGGGGGATTGGTACGCCGGCCATTCCAGTAATCTACCAGGTTATTGTAATTGTGATTGGAGGGTATTTCCAGCGGGTTATTGGCGCCTGCTTTTTTTAAGGGCCACCAGGCCCAGCCAATATTATTCTTTTCCAGCAGTTCTACTGCCTGGGCAAACCAGGTATTGGAGTTCTCGCCGGTTTCACCCAGCCATACCGGCACCTGCTGCTCCCGCCGTGTATTCAGCATATGGCGGATATCTTCTTCATTATTGTTGTTCCAGTATTTATGGTAACTAAGTGCCATATTCTTATCCCATACCGGCAGCATGCCGTTGTAATTATTACCCCAGCCATTGCCTTCGATTATGATCAAATGCCGCTGATCTACTTCTCTGATAGCTTTTGTAATATCCATCAATAAACGGCGAAGCGGCGCATTGCTTTTTTCTTTCAGGCCATTGCGGTCGAGGCTGTCTGTAAATCCCCAGTTGGGTTCATTCAGAATATCGTAGCCGCCGATCCATGGTTCGCCGGCGTAACGCTCAGCCAGTTTCCGCCAAAGTGCTATCGTCTTCTGCTGATTGGCTTCGCTTTGCCATAATGAGGGTTTAGACGGGTCACGATCCGATATATTCAGGTCATTGCCCTGACCGCCTGGCGCCGCATGCAGATCCAGGATCAGGTACATCTGGTTGGCCCGGCACCAGGCCAGCAGGCTGTCTGTAAGCGCAAAACCTTTCTCGATCCAGGTGTTGTTGCCGGCAACAGGTTCTTCCTCAACGGGCAGTGTATACAGATTGTAATGCATGGGCAGGCGAACCGAATTAAAGCCCCAGGCTTTCATGGAGTCAATATCAATGCGGCGTGTATGATTAGCCAGCCAGGTATCATAAAACTCCTGTGTTTGCTCCTTACTAAGCAGCTGTTCTATCCGCTGACGTATCCGATACTGCTGACCCTCGTTATTAGTACGCAGCATATATCCTTCCTGCAGCATCCATCCACCCAGTCCCACACCACGCAGCAATACATTTTCACCTTTTTCATTAACGATACGCTCCCCATCAGCTTTCAGAAAACCCTGGGCCGATGCGGCAATACTCAGCAGAATGCCTATTGCGGCTATGCTCCATTTCATTTGCATAAGGTTTATTATTTTTTCCATGAATAAGTGGCTACGGCCCCGGGCTGAAGCGTTGCAGCAAACCAGCGTCCTTTATACGCCACACTAAAGCTACGGGCTTCCTTACCGGTATTGGCCACCACCAGCACAATCTGTCCGGCAGGTGTACGAAACGCCACATTGGCCAATCCCTTTGTTTCTGTTGACCCGATACGCACCGAACCCGGACGTACGAGTTTGGAAAAATGAGCAACTGTATAATAAGCCAGGTTGCGGCTCACCTTATCCTTATCAATTGTAACAGCACCCTGACAAACAGAACAGCCACCACGATCGGTATAGGGTTTATGTTCCGGATCGGCTGCCAGGTTCCAGAGCAGCACATTACGGCTCCAGTTGCGCGTGGCACCAATCATCACCCTGCTTACAGGCGAGGCAATATTCATCCTGTCTTTTTCAATAACTCCGCCTTTTCCGAAATCAACAACCATCTGTTCGGTAAAATAGATTTGCTTATCGGGATGCGCTTCGTGCACATCTGTCATCGCTTCTGCCTTTCCTCCATACAAATGAAATCCCGATCCGTCAATATACCTGCGTGCCTGCGGATCATTTAAGATAGAAACAGGATAATCCGGGCGATCGCAGTTATGATCGTAGATGATGATTTTTGTTTTGATATGGGCTGCCGCAAAAGCCGGACCCAGGTGATCGCGTACAAACGCGGCCATATCCGGTGCCGGAATCAGGATGCTGGGATTATTGCCCGGGTGCAGTGGTTCGTTCTGTACCGTCACCGCTTCTATATTGATACCGGCAGCCTTCATTTCACGTATATATTTTACAAAATAGCGGGCATATGCACTGTAAAATGCAGGATTGAGCCGCCCACCGCGTGTATCATAAATCGTTTTCATCCAGGCTGGCGGCGACCAGGGCGATGCCAGGATGCTGATCTTCGGATTGATAGCCAGAATCTCTTTCATTACAGGTATCACATCTTCGCGGTCGGGCCCCAGGTCGAAACGAGTCATAGCCGTATCCGTCTCCCCTTTGGGCAGATCGTTGTATGAAAACACCCGCTCATTGAGGTCGGAAGCTCCGATACTAAGCCGGATATAACTAATACCTATTGCACCAGGACCGGTACCAAACAATTCCTGCAGCAAAGCTTTGCGTGCCGGTGCACTCATCCGGATGATATGTTGCGCACTGCCACCTGTGAGGGCAAAGCCAAACCCATCGATGGGCTGATACTGCTGAGTTTCGCTTACAGTAATAGTAGCCGGCTGGCCATTGTTGTTGTTAAAAACAATACTTGCTGGCTGTTGCTGAAAAAGGGCAGAGCGATCCGGCAGTGTAAGCCAGCTGTCTGCCTTTGCCGGCTGGCGGGCGTGCAGTGTAGCTGCCCATACAGTTGTCAGCATGCCGGCAAGCAGGCATGATCGGTAAAGTTTCATACCTGCAATTAACTACTTTTAAGATTATTGGCCGCAGCAAAAAACAGCTAAGGCTGCTGCTGAAACCGGTTAGCTGCGAAAAACTACGGAAACGATTCCGGAGCCCGCATCAGCTGCTGACGGCAGGAGTACCAGGCCTTATGCGATAACCACTTAGGCCATAATACAATACTACTGCAAAACAAAGAAGAGGAATAATGTAACCGGTTTGCATGGAACTGCGCTGACTAATATAGGTTAATGCAAGCGGTATCAACGCCCCTCCTACAATAGACATTACCATAAAAGAAGAACCATTTTTGGTCTCAGCCCCCAGCTCACGAATGCCCAGTGCAAAAATGGTAGGGAACATGATAGACATAAAAAACTCTACGCCAAGCAGGGCAAATGCGCCTCCTTTTCCTCCAATAACCACTGCATATACCAGCAATGCAATATTGCAGGCACTATATACCGCAAGTAATTTCTGGGGAGCTATTTTCTGCATCAGAAAAGTACCTACATAGCGGCCTATCATAAAGGGTAATAATAAATATCCCAGCAACTCTGTTGCCGACTTCTCACTCATACCTGCCGCTGACTGACAATAACGTATAAAGAAACTGGATATACACACCTGCGCGCCTACATAAAAAAACTGGGTAATGACGCCCCAGGCAAAGTGACGATGCCGGAATACAGCCAGGTCGAGCCTGAATCGTCCCCGCTCCTCCTGCACTTTGGGCATGCGGACAAAATACATAAGCGCTGCCACCAGCAGCAATACCAGGCCAATACCTGCGTAGGGAAGCTTTACCCGCTCTGCTTCCGAAGCAAGGTAGCTTTCTAATGCTGCGGGCGACATCGATTGTATTTCGGCAGCTGTATGCTCAGTACCCGACAGCAGCATTTTGCTGAGAAAAAAAGTAGCCACAAAAGCACCCAGTCCATTAAAAGCCTGGGCAAAATTGAGCCGTTGCGAGGCGGTTTCCGGTTTTCCCAGCACCGTCATGTACGGATTGGCTGCTGTTTCCAGAAAGGTCATACCGCTGGCTACCAGGAAGAGAGCAAAGAGAAAAAATCCAAACTGGCGCACTTCCGCCGCAGGATAAAACAGAAAGGTGCCTAATGCCGCAACCAGCAGGCCTGTAATGATAGCCGTTTTATAACTATACCGGCGCATCAGGTTGGCAGCTGGTATAGCCATTACAAAATAAGCGATCCAGTAAGCCGAATCAATAAACCCCGATTCAAAATCGGTAAGCTGGCAGGCTTTCTTGAGATGCGGAATGAGCGAGGGCAGCAGGTTAGAGGTAAGGGCCCATAAGAAAAACAGGCTGATCACTAATACCAGTGCCTTACGTGGCGTACTGGCCGATGAGGTTGATGTGGCATTCATTGCAGGCAAGTTGAATCGTACTAAAAGAACAGGTGCAGCCATTTTTGTAACCGCACCTGTTCAATAATTTATTTAAACATGGATTTACCTTCTGTGCTCACGGGCCAGTTGTCGGTACGGAAGGATGATGCAGGCAGGCCTTCCCGGTTATACAGGTTGGCATCATCCGGATTATTGGCCCATGCATATCGTACTGCTACCGGCTGCTTCACGGCTTCAGCCGAAACAATCACTGTATTTCCTTCAATACGGGCGGGTGCCCATACAAAACGCTGATCGGCGCCGGCAATAGTAAAGCCGCGCAGGTAAGCATAACGATCGCGTGCCTGCAAACCAGATCCGGTATTTTTAAAATGCAGTATTATTTCATTTCCTCTTATTTCCATATGATCATAGGTAGGTCCTGAATACACGAGTTGCCGGTCATATACAATCTTTTCTGCAGCCAGTGCCAGGCGCAGACCAACATCCTGTTTATTGCGCGGGTGAATATCGAAGGCTTCGCCGATATCAATGATCACTGCCTGGCCGGTTCGCGGCAGCGACAGGGTCTGGCTTTGTGCTTCCCGCAACTCGGCCCAGTCGCTGGGTCCCGGCACGGTAGCCGGTGCAGTAAAGTTGGCCAGTTGCACCCACATAAAAGGAAACTCATCGTTCCACTTGCTGCGCCAGTTGCGGATCAGCTCAGGAAACAATGAACGGTATTTTACAGCTTCTCCAACATTGCTTTCGCCCTGGTACCAGATAGCACCCGCAATCGGCATTTTGATAAACGGAGCAATCATGGCATTGAACAGCTGAGAGGGAAACTGATTAGGCCCTACATCCTGAATACCAAATTCGGTGGTGAGTGCCACGGAACGATATTGCCAGTCGCCGGCCAGCGGAATACGCTCACCTGCCACTTCCACATAAAGCTGTTCGGGGCTGCCATATAATCCACCACCGCCGCCATCATCTGTCACTTTTACCACAAGCAGGTTTTTGCCAGGCTTCAACACACTGGCATCAAGCTCATATACGCGTTCTTTATTGTACACATCTGTAGCCCCCACCTTCACTCCATTCACATATGTTACATCATGATCGTCGATAGGACCGAGATAAAGCCTGGCTTTATTGCCGGCAAGTGAGGCGGGCAGTGTCCATTCTTTCTTCATCCACACAATTCCATCTGCATTGCCGATCACTGACTGCTCCCAGGCCATCGGTTGGCGGATGGGTTTCCAGTCTCCTCCCCCATCAAACCACTTTTCTTTTTCTCCTTTATTTTCCAGCAGCAGTGAGCGGAAAGAGGCCAGCTTCTGTTCCATACCCGACTTGGCTGCTTTAAACTGTAAACGATCCTGGTCGGTATATCCACTGAGTTTACCCATTACATCCCAGCTGATCCAGGTCTGCACATTGGTGCCTCCCCAGTTGCTGCTGATAAGTCCGATAGGTATTTTTTCTTCAGCCGCCAGTTTACGTCCGAAGAAGTATGCTACAGCCGAAAAATCTATCAAATGTTCCGGTGTGCAGGTTTGCCATTGCCCACCTTCGAGGTCAGCGGCGGGCTCAAAAGCTGTTGCCTTTTGTACGGTAAACAGGCGAAGAAGCGGATTATTCCCGTCTCTGACCTCTTTTTCCGAATTGTTGACAGCACGCATGGTCCATTCCATATTTGACTGACCACTGCATACATATACATCACCTATCAGTATATCGTCCAGTTCTATCCTGTTTTTGCCCTGCACAACCAGTTTGTACGGACCGCCGGCCTGCATGGCAGGAAGCGATACCTGCCAGTTTCCATCACTGCCGGTTTTGGTGCTTAATTTTTTACCCTGCCACTCTACAGTCACTTTTTCTCCCTTATCGGCCCAGCCCCATAACTGCACCGGTTTATTACGCTGCAAAACCATATGCGGGGTAAATATTCTGGGAAGCTTAACTGTTGCTGTTGCCGGCATCATTCCGGCAACTGTGAGCGCCAGCAGTGTTGACCATATCCTTTTTTGTGTGCGGATCATTTCTTTTATTCTTATTATTTAAACAATCAGTTGACAACATGTTGCGGTTTGCCGGCCAGTGCAGCCCTTATATTGGCCACCACCGTACCCAGCAATCTTTTTCGTGCTTCTACAGCTGCCCATGCAATATGCGGGGTGATAATGCAATTGGGCAACCCGGGCAGCGGATTAGAAGCTACCGGAGGTTCCGTACTCAATACATCGAGCAGGGCTGCCGCCGGTCTTCCGCTCTTCAATGCACTGCTCAACGCAGATTCATCTATCAATCCTCCCCGTCCGGTATTGATCAGTACAGCCGTTGGCTTCATCAAAGCGAGTAACGATGTATTTACAAAGCGGTCTGTTTGTGGGGTAAGCGGACAATGCAAGGTTACAAAATCGCTTTGTGCAAACAACTCTTCGACAGACACCTGTCTTGCGGGATGCTGTTTGGGACTACGGCCCGAGTAGATTACCTGCATGCCGAAGGCGGCGGCCAGTGTGGCTACGCGTGTACCAATATGTCCCAGGCCTACTATACCGATTGTTTTACCGGCCAGTTCGGTTACCGGCGCCAGGCTGAAGCTAAAATCGGGACTACTCACCCATTTCCCCTGCTTCACAGCAGCCGCATGTATCGCTATATGATTGGTGTAATGCAGTATCATCGCCATCACATGCTGGGCTACGGCATCGGTACTGTACTCCGGTACATTGCATACAGGAATACCACGTGCGCGGGCAGCCTCCGTATCTACATTATTATACCCCGTAGCAGTTACACAGATCAGCCGAAGCGATTGTGCTGCTGCAATAACATCGCTGCTTACAAGAGCTTTATTGGTCAGAATGATATCCGCATTGCGGCACCGGTCTGCCATATCTGCCGGTGCAGTGCGGTCATAGAAAACACATTCACCCAATTCCTCCAGCGGCGACCAGTCAAGGTCACCTGGGTTAAGTGTAAAGCCATCTGTTATTACGATCCTGACCATCTTATTACGGTTTGCGGGTGTATATGTTATCGCATACGTAAGCGCAGTACTTTGCTGTCGTTTGTTATATATAAGGTGCGCTCATCGGCCGACAATGCGCAATTGGAAGCCGGTCCGTTGAGTTTTATCTTTCCCAGCACCTTACCAGTTTTATCAAATATCCAGATACCCCCGGGACCCGAAGCGAATACATGTCCGTTCCTATCAGCTTTAAGACCATCGGGCAAGCCGGCAGCGGTAGCCGCTGCTGCACGTGCATCATAAAACAAACCCGCGGCCCGCAGCGAATCGTTGGGCAGGCAGTCATACCTGTACCAGTAAGGCTTCTCCGGATCAGAATTGGCTACAATGAGCTGACTGGTCCCCGGTAGCAGAATAATCCCATTGGGTCTCGTCAGTGAATCGATAAGCAGCAGAACAGTGCCATCTTTTTTCACTTTATATACTCCCAGCCAGCTTAGTTCTTTTGTGCTGTCTTCCATTCCTTTTTCTAAACCATAGGGCGGGTCGGTAAAATAGAAATTACCCGCTGTATCTGTTACCACATCGTTTGGGCTATTGAAGCGCCGCCCTGCATAGCTGGCAGCCAGCGGCCGATACCGTGGTGCAGGTGTCTGAAGCGATGCATCCATCACGGCTAACTGACGATTGCCATGCTGGCACAGCACCAAGCGGCCACTGTCATCGAGCAGCAATCCGTTTGACCCCATTTCTCCTCCGCGTTGTATGCCGGTCGTGTTGCCGGAAGGAGTAAGAAAAACTTTTACCCCTTCTGTTTCTGACCAGCTGAAGACGGTGTTGCGCGGAACATCAGAAAAAATCAGTTGTTGCCGGCTTTCGAGCCATAGCGGGCCCTCACTCCAGTCAAAACCTTCTGCAATCAGTTCAGGTCTGGCACCCGGAGTAATAATGCTGTCAAGAGCTGCATCTACCCGTTCCAGCACACCTTCATACGGATATGAAGGTGTGCTTTTACAGGCTTGCAGCAAGCAAAGACCTACCAGGTATTTCAGCATCCCTTTTCTGATCATGGCCGTTTATTTTACCAGAATATGGTATAAAGAGCCGTTAGGATACCTCCAACAATCAGGGCTCCGGCCGCAAATGCAGGCGACATGCGGAACATGCGACGGTCCACTTCGAGCCCCTGAGGTCTGATTCCTTTTTTATTTTCTACAACGCTGATCACATACATACCAATGACAGCTATCAGGAAAACGAAGCCCATACGATCGATGAAAGGAATCTCATACAGCATGCTGCCATCTTTCTGCTTCACAGCTTTGGAAAAGCCTGTTGACGCGAGAAACTGCAGATCGACCAGGCGGGGCAGTATTTTAAACAATATCGAAAGTGCAAAGCCGCCCACGGTTGCAAACAGGGCTGCGTTGGACGTTGTCTTTTTCCAGAAGAAGCCCAACAGAAACATGGCCAGGATACCGGGCGATACAAAGCCGGTATACTCCTGGATGTACTCAAAACCACCTTTTTTATCGATACCCAGGAATGGCGCAATAGCTACTGCCAGCAGCATAGATACAACCACTGCCATACGGCCAATCCATACCATCCGGTTTTCATCGGCTTCGGGATTTATTTTTTTCTTGTAAATATCCAGGGTAAAAATGGTGGCAATACTATTTGCTTTACCTGCCAGCGAAGCCACAATAGCAGCTGTAAGCGCGGCAAAAGCCAGTCCCTTCAGGCCGGCAGGCAGCAGATTCAACAATACCGGATACGCTTTATCCTGTACCAGTTCGCCGTTGACCATCATTTCCTGCTGAAAATATCCGTTTTGATACAGTACATAGGCCGCGATACCTGGCAGTACCACAATGATCGGCATCAGCAATTTAAGGAATGCTGCAAACAACAACCCCTTACGTGCCGTATCCAGATCTGCGCCCAATGCCCGCTGCGTGATATACTGATTACATCCCCAGTAATTAAGATTTACAATCCACATACCGCCAATGAGGATGCTCAGACCCGGAAGACTGATATAATGAGGGTTATCCTTTTTGAATATCATATGAAAATGATCATCGGCATGTTTGGTAAGCAGCTTAAACCCTTCGACCACTCCGCTTCCGCCATAGTGTTTAGCTACGAGGTCGAGCGCCAGATAAGTGGTTACCAGACCACCCAGGATCAGGAAAAAAACCTGTATCACATCCGTATACCCGATTACCTTCATACCACCCAGCGTAATGATAATGGCAAATACAGCCAGAAAGATCATACAGGCGGTAAGACTGATTCCCGAAATACTGCTGATGGCCAGCGCACCCAGGAAGAGGATGGAGGTAAGATTTACTACCACATACAACAGCAGCCAGAATACCGCCATAATCATAGCCACAGTGCTGTTATACCGCTGATGCAAAAACTGCGGCATGGTATATATCTTATTCTTCAGGTATACAGGTATGAAGAAAATCGCTACGACCAGTAGGGTGGCTGCAGCCATCCACTCATAGGTAGAAATGGCCAGACCCATAGTAAAGCCATTGCCACTCATGCCAATAAACTGCTCTGCAGAAATATTCGATGCAATCAGTGAGGCGCCGATCGCCCACCAGGTGAGTGATCCCTCGGCCAGAAAATAATCGTGCGATGCGGAGACAGTTGCTTTTTTCTTTCTGCGGTAAATCCAGTAACCGTAGCCTGCTACTATCACAAAGTAGATAAGGAATACGATGTAGTCCTTTAAGTGGAGTGAATGCATATGGAGCCTTTATCGTTGGTTTTAAAAGTTTAAATATAACGGTTAATCAGGTTTTCGAACCATTCCTGTTTGCCGCTGACAGTAGCTGGCTCGCCGCTGGCTTCCGCTATGCGGCGCAGGTCGGCAAGGCCGAGTTGTCCTTTTTCAAAAGCCGTCCCATCGCCGCTGTCGAAACTGGCATACCGCTCACGGCGCACTTTTTTATAATCGGACTGCTGCAATACTTTATCTGCTATCACCAGCGCCCGTGCAAAACTGTCAATACCGCCAATGTGCGCATGAAAGAGGTCTTCTGTATCGGTTGAGTTGCGGCGGATTTTGGCGTCGAAGTTGATGCCACCGCCACTGAAACCACCCGCTTCCACTATCACGAGCATGGCTTCGACCAGTTCATTGATATTGTTGGGAAACTGATCTGTATCCCAGCCATTCTGGTAATCGCCACGATTGGCATCAATAGACCCCAGCATACCGGTATCTGCAGCAATCTGCAGCTCGTGCGTAAATGTGTGACCAGCCAGTGTGGCGTGGTTTACTTCTATATTCAGTTTGAAATCCTGCAACAGATCATACTGCCGCAGAAAGCCGATCACCGTTTCGGAATCGTAATCATACTGATGTTTGCTGGGTTCACAGGGTTTGGGCTCAATAAAGAAGGTACCGCGGAAACCTTGGGCCCGGGCATAATCCCTTGCCATCTGAAGAAAACGGGCCAGGTGCTCCTTTTCTCTTTTCATATCGGTATTGAGCAGGCTCATATAACCTTCTCTACCACCCCAAAAAACATAGTTCTCCCCGCCGAGTTGGATCGTTAGATCGAGGGCATTTTTTACCTGCCATGCCATTGTTTGCTCCTGAAGCATATTTTACAAACAAAATGCTCGAAACATTTAACCGACCCGTTACTGTTGGTCGAGTAGCAAAACTGACCCAGACACAAGATATTCATACGGCCTTAGG
>JAGODE010000125.1 GCA_017998385.1 Chitinophagaceae bacterium
AGATAATGCAGGCGCTTTAGTTCCTTTTGCCTTGCCGGATGTACCACATTGAGATAAGAGAATACCGGCTGCTGCCAGTGGAAGAAGAATGAGAAAACGTTTCATTTGTCATTGGTTTGTCAGCCAAGCTATTAAAAAAAACAGAATTCCAAACAGAAAATCGATGAGTCGGGTATAAATATCAGTTACCGCCAAATTGTACTACTTCAAAATCGGCCCCTTTTACCTGGCCCAGGCGGCGCAGATCGTCATTGTTCCAGCGCGCATCAGGAGCTCCGGAGATATAAAGATTGCTGCCGATGTCGGCCAGAATGAGTCCATATTTTTTCATGGCCCGCAATATGACCTGGTTGATCGCCGAAAATCCACTGATATCAAAATCTGCCCGTAATCGTATACGTGCACCAAACGGTAATCCGTTCTGTCCGCCACTGCTGTTTACATGATGGCGGGCCGGGGCCACATGTGCAGCTCTTACCTGCGATGAACTGAGTGTAAAACGAATGGGATGACCGATCTCTCCTTTCAAAATTTCTTCATATCGTACCAGTCCGGGAAAAATGGGTAGTCCGGCTGCATCCGCCGAGGTCCAGCCATCGGGCCGCAGGCCGGACGACTGCAGATCGAATAGGGCACCTGAAGACGCTTCCCAGCGGCCATTGCCGGCAGAGGCATTGTAGAGCTCATATATTTTTTTGCCTTCCACATCTACCGCTATTACATGACTGTCTCCCTCACCATTTCCTTCTACAGGCGCCTGGAGTGGAATTGGAAATGGTCCGGCATCGCTTTCGTCACCGTAATTGCCATCGTAACTATTGGCCCGGTAAAGCACATTTATTTTAGGCTGATTGCTGCATACTACCACATATGGGATACCAATGGGTGCATTGTTCCAAAGACCGCTGCCAAAGTCGGCCTTGAGTCCATTAGAAGCAAAACCCGCCAGAAGCTGGGTGCTGGCGGGTTCAGTTGCTGATGTAGAAATATCCTGTCTCCAGTGGCTGCCGGCCGGAAAGATCTCGAGCAACTCGGCCTGCGCCAGCGTGGTCGTACAATTTGTGCCGGGTGGGCTATTGGTGGTGTCGGTGGTATTGTCTGCTTTACTACAGCTTTGCAGCAGCAGCATATAAAGCATAAACGCAAAGATGAAGAGCAGAAAACGAAACAGTCTCAGAAGCCGGCTGGTCTTTATCATAAGCTGGGATTTGAAGCAAATTACAAACCAGGCAGCCTTCGCACAATAGTAGAATACCATGGCAAAATCCGGTATTTATTGCGTGTTTCCTGATGGCGGAATTCTACTAAATTTGACAGCACTTTGTATATGAGAATATTAGCACTTATTATCGGCTGCTGGCTTCTTACTTCCTGTGGCTCTGGAGATGCACGCCAAACGGCTGTTCTGGCAGAATCGACTGCTCCCGCGGCTCAGGCAGCTGCTCATAATGAGTCATCAGTTCCACCGGCACCTGTAAAACAACCCGGCCTGAAGGAAGCCTGTCTTTTTGCCCAGATCGCTTATTGCACCGATCCGCAGGCACAGCTCGATCAGTTCCTCCCCGGCTGGAAACTGGTATGGCATCCCGCACGCACAACGAGCAATCATAGTTTTATTGCGAGTGATGGCCGCCAGTATGTGGTAGCCATCAGGGGATCGCTGATGGAGGTAAGCTGGCATGCTATTGACAACTGGATTTACCAGGATCTGAATGTGGTAGAACAGGCCGACTGGACCTATAGCGATGTGCAGGGTGCACGTATTGCGCAGGGCACTGCACGCGGACTGGCCAATGTACTTCAGTCAACTGATACAGCCACTGGTCAAAAGCTGCTTGAATTTTTATTACAGAACCGAAAAAATAATGAGCCGGTGCTTTTTACCGGTCATAGCCTGGGCGGCAACCTGGCTGCAGTAATTGCCAGCCGTTTTTATACAGAAACCAAAGAAGCCGGGCAGGCAGTTGATGTACTCAATGTCATCAGTTTTGCTTCGCCTGCAGCGGGCAACACTGCATTTGCCCGCGACTTCGACAGCAAATTTCCGCATGCGTTGCGGGTGGAAGCTCAGGGCGATATTGTTGCCAAATTTCCCTGTGCATCGCGCGTGGCTGAGTTAGGTAAGTTATATGGCAAACAGCCTTCTGCCAGCCAGATAAAGGTGGGTTATAAAAACATTACTGTATCGCTCAGTACTGTTTTCGAAACAATGAGCAGTGCCTTATCATTACTGGAATTAAAAAACGGCATGTCATCCTTTACACAAACCTGCGGAAAGGGTATGCTGATAGAAATGAAACCTTCGGGTAAAAACATGCTCAATGATGTGCAATCATGGTTTGCAGAAGCCGGTTATCAGCACGGAGTGGCTCAATATGCCACGGCGCTGCATGTGCCGGTAGTGGAGTGCAAATAGAGAGAATGTGCTAATGGATTTGAAGATTTGACGATTTGAAGATTTGAAAATGAGCGAGAATGTGCCAATGACTTCTTTGCGTCCTTAGCACACTGGCACATTGACGTATTAGCACATTCACCTATTCTTTTCTTGTGGTTCGCCGGCCTTGGAGGCAAAAAGATAGAATAGACGGTTGCGCAAACACTATAAAAAACAGTATACACCTACCTGTCGTTCAGTTTGAAAAAATCGGGAAGGGTTTATCTGCGTAAATCTGCGCCATCTGCGGGAAATTTTGCCCGCAGAAAATGCCGAATACCGCAGATAAAGATATTTCCCCGAACAACAGTGATTGGTTCATCTTCAAGTCGCAAAGAACGCAAAGCATAGTAAGGACGCAAAGAAGTCATTGGCACATTAAACCATTAGCCTATTAGCACATTCTCGCTCATCTTCAAATCGCCAAATCTTCAAATCATTCCTTCATTAGCACATCAGCACATTAAGCACATTAGCACATTTCCCGTCCCCTTACCTTTGCAGCCTGATGATTCCGGGCACCATCCAAACATATCGTAATGCCTATGCCGGTCTTTCCCGCTCTACCTGGCTGCTATCCCTTATCATGCTGATCAACCGGAGTGGAACCATGGTAGTGCCCTTTATGACCATTTATCTTACCAGTCCGGCCATGGGTTATAGTATTGGTCAGGCAGGTATCGTGTTTGGATTGTTTGGCGCCGGTGCTTTTTTGGGTGCCTGGTGTGGTGGCAAACTGACCGATAAAATCGGGTTCTACCCGGTTCAGCTTATTACACTTGCCGGCGGCGGCATTTTATTTATGGTGCTGGGACAAATGAAAAGTTATTCGCTCATTTGTCTTGTTACCTTCCTTGTTAGTTTTGTCAATGAAGCATTCCGGCCGGCCAATTCTACGGCTATTGCTTATTACAGCCGGCCCGAGAACCGCACCCGTTCCTACGCGCTCAACCGCCTGGCCATTAACCTGGGCTGGGCCGTAGGCAGTGCACTGGGCGGAGTGCTGGCACATATCAGTTACGAACTGTTGTTTTGGGTCGATGGTGTTACCAATATCGGAGCAGCCATTCTGATGCTGCTGCTTATTAGGCCGGTAAAACCCGTAGTAAAGGATACGCAGGAAGAAACAGGCCGTGCAGTGCCGGCACACCGCGACAAAGTATTCATGCGGTTTATCTTTGTCACCTTCCTGTTTGCCAGTTGTTTTTTTCAGTTGTTCAGCAACCTCTCTGCCTATTTCCGAAACGAGTTGAAACTGAGTGAGCCTTTTATTGGCGCGCTGATGGCACTCAATGGTATACTCATTGCCTTAATAGAAATGGCACTTGTATACCGGCTCGAAGGCCGGCGGCGCAATCTCAGTTATATTACCGTTGGAGTGGCCCTGTGCGGACTGGCTTTTTTTACACTTAATATTCCCGCTCCTGCTTTAATCATTGCTCCAATGATGATCATTACGGTTACGTTTGGAGAAATGCTATCGATGCCCTTCATGAATAGTTATTGGATAGGGCGTGCTCATCACAGCAATCGCGGACAGTATGCTGCTCTTTATACAATGGCCTGGTCGGCAGCCCAAACACTGGGCCCCATGCTGGGAGCACAACTGGCCAATTCGGCTGGCTTTATGCCACTCTGGTGGGTGCTTGGCGCTATCTGTTTACTTGCTGCTTTTTGTTTCCGTCAGCTGCAGAAATAGTAATACCTGCTACAGGGTATTGTTACAAATCAGGCGACTGTTATGTTTGTTGTATTAAGCAAAAAGCCACACTATGCGTTCCCTTCTGCTGATGACTTTTCTTTCTGTTATGTCCGTCACAAGTGGCCAGACTGTTGTACTCACAGATCCGGCTGGTGATGACAATGGCCCCGGCACCTATACGTATCCGCTTGACCTGGCCTATAAAACCGGCAGTTTCGATTTGAAGAAAGTAACGATCCGTAACAATGGCAGCATATTGCAGACTTACCGGCTCGAGCTGGGTATAGATGTAAATGCACAGGTAGAAGATGTATGGAGAATGGGGGGCGGTTTTTCGCTTCAGATGATTTTCATTTTTATTGATACTGATCTTATACCGGGCAGTGGTTTCACCACTGCGCCTCCCGGACTCAATATCAGCTTTGATCCGAAGAATGCCTGGGATAAATGTATTATCATCAGTCCGCAGTCGGCTCAGCGGGTACAGAAAGAAATTGAAAGCAAGGTAACACCCGAAATGGCAAAGGCGCTGATTATAGCAAAAAGCCCCCGCGGAGGCGGACAGCATATAAGAGCTACAGCAGACTGGCCCGAGGCTCCCCAACTTGATCAGTATGCCTACCAGGTTATCATGCAGGTCAATGATGGATTTCCGCTCGGCAACGACTTGCTCACGCGGCGTATCTGGTCTGCACCGGGCATCCACCGGTTTGGAGGTGGTACCGATGATGATTGCGATCCTAACGTTCTCGATATACTGGCTGGTAAGGCAAAAGGAGAAGAGAGCGAAAAAAACGAACAATATAAGATGCTGCAATATGCCTGTGCCGAAGATGGCAGTGCCGCTCGTACACCGGTATTACGTATGGTAAAACCATAACAGGGGTTCCGGAGAAAATTATCCCCCTTATTCAATCGTTTGTGTAAGCCTGGGTATTCATATTACCTGGCGTGAAACGGAATATGAACGATTTATGAACTTTTCTGCCCGGTTCAATCCCCTATTTTTGTAAAAATTGTTTAGCATGGTTCGTTTACGTTTCTATCTGCTGGCGCTTTGTTGCCTGCCAGCCATTATGGCCGCTGCTCAAACCAATGTAGCCCGCCCCAAACTGGTGGTAGGTGTTATGATTGATCAGATGCGCTGGGATTACCTCTATCGTTTTGCTGACCGCTATGGCACCGGAGGTTTTAAGCGGATACTGGGTGAAGGGTTTTCCTGCGAAAACACCTTTATACCTTATGCGCAAACGGTAACAGCAGCTGGTCATACCTGCGTTTATACAGGCAGCGTTCCTGCCATACATGGTATTATGGGCAACGACTGGTATGATAAGGCGCTGGGTAAATCTGTATACTGCACCAGCGATGAGACCGTAAAAACAATCGGTGGTTCAGAAAAAGCAGAACCACAGTCGCCCAGAAACCTCTGGACCACCACCATCTGCGATGAGTTGAAACTGGCCACCAATTTCCGTTCAAAAGTAATCGGCATAGCCATCAAGGACCGTGGCGGTATTTTGCCCGCCGGCCATAGCGCCGATGCTGCTTACTGGTACGACAGTAAAAGCGGAAACTGGGTAACCAGCACCTATTATATGCAGCAATTGCCCGCATGGGTCAATCGCTTCAACGACCGCAAAATCGTTGACTCCTTGCTGCGGCTCAACTGGAATACATTATACCCCTTAAATACCTACGTGCAAAGCACAGCCGATGACAAGCCTTACGAAGGAAAGTATGGCCATGAGGCAAAGCCGGTGTTTCCGCATGAGCTGGCATCGCAGGCAGGTAAAAACTATGGGCTTATCTCTGCCACACCGTATGGCAATACGATGACCCTTGCCTTTGCACGCCAGGCGATGGAGCAGGAAAAAATGGGTACAGATGCTATCACCGATTTCCTGGCTGTGAGCCTTTCCTCTCCCGACTATGTAGGTCATCAGTTTGGCCCCAACTCCATCGAAGTAGAAGATACTTACCTGCGTCTTGACAGGGAACTCGCTGCTTTTCTCAGCTATCTCGATGCCAAAGTAGGCAAGGGACAATACCTGTTTTTTCTCACTGCCGATCATGCAGTGGCACATAATCCCCGGTTTATGGAAGAGAACAAACTGCCGGTAAAACCCTTAAAAAGTGTCATGACTGAGCTGAAAGCTGCAGTGAAAGAAAAATTCAATATTACTAATGTCGTTGCTGACGCCGACAACTACCAGATTTATCTGAATGATAAAGCCATCGACAGTGCCGGTGTGAGCCGCGAAGACGTAAAGGCCTTCATGATCAAACGACTCAATCTGGTACCCGAGATGCTGCTCGCCTTCGATAACGAGGAGATCAGCGAGGTAAACCTGCCTACTGATGTAAAAGAGAAATTCCTGAAAGGTTACAATACCAAACGTGGCGGCGATATTCAGATGGTACTGCGCCCGGGGTACTATTTTGGTTCAGGCGATTTTACCGGTGCCACACATGGTGCCTGGTATCCATACGACTCGCATATTCCGTTGCTGTGGATGGGTTGGGGTATTAAAAATGGGAAAAGCAATACTACCCGTTATATGACAGATATTGCCCCCACTGTTGCAGCCCTGCTGCGTATACAGATGCCCAGCGGCTGCATTGGTCAGCCTATTCCTGAAGTAATGAAATAACAATACTTATTATCTTTAATTAAATCGCTTACCATGGACCTGAAAGCTTTGTTTGAACAGGCAGTTGCCAATAGCAAACTGTTCACCGAAAAACCATCGAATGAAATTTTGCTGAAGCTCTATTCACTTTATAAGCAGGCTACAGAAGGAGATGTCAGTACTGATCCCCCGTCGAATCCTTTTGATTTTGTCAATAAAGCCAAACACGAAGCCTGGAGTGCACTTAAAGGCACCAGCAGCGAATCGGCTATGCAGGAGTATGTAGACCTGGTGAATAAATTGAAGGGGTGATAAAATCGAAGCTCTTCCACGGCCGGCAGGCCGATTGGTTCACAAGAATAAATAAGAGAACAGGAGTTGTCAAGTATTTGCCTATCATAAAAAAAGCCCGGATTTGACTCCGGGCTTTTTATTAATCTGGATGATTTTATTTAATTCTGATTTTGCTGGAGGTTGCGGAAATCGACACTTACCAGCTTACTCACTCCCGGTTCCTGCATAGTAACCCCGTAGATCACATCTACCGTACTCATGGTCATCTTGTTGTGCGTAACAATAATGAACTGTGAGTTGTCGCTGAACTGGCGGATCATATTGGTAAACTTACCTACGTTGGCATCATCGAGCGGGGCATCCACCTCATCGAGGATACAGAACGGAGCGGGTTTGATCAGGTAGATCGCAAACAGCAATGCGGTGGCTGTAAGCGTACGCTCACCACCACTCAGCTGTGTAAGCGAAGTGGGACGTTTACCCTTCGGACGGGCTATTACATCAATACCGGTTTCGGCCAGGTTTTCCGGGTTCTCCAGTACCAGGTCGCAATGGTCATCTTCTGTAAAGAGCGTTTTAAATACGCGGATAAAATGCTCTTTTACATTATTGAAGGTCTCCAGGAATTTCTGGTTGGCAGTCGCCTCTACCTCTTCAATTGTTTTCAGCAGGCTGTCTTTGGCATTTACCAGGTCGTTCTTCTGCTCTACTATAAACTCGTAGCGCTTCTTCATTTCAGTAAATGCTTCGATAGCTGTCGGGTTTACATCGCCCAGGTTTTCGAGGCGTTTTTTCATCCGGTCAGCTTTTTCCTGCAATTCTTCGAGGCTGGTTTCGGTAGTGCGGTTCTGATCGAGGATGTCTTCCAGTTTGATGCGGAACTCCACGTCAAGACGTTCTTTGGTACCGGCAAGTTGCAGCTTCAGTTCATTGAGCTTGTCTTTGATAGCCACCAGCAGGTGCTCTACCTGTTCTTTTTCTTTGATCTTATGACGCAGCTCGCTTTCCTTTTCGCCGAGCTGGTTACGTATATTATAATAAGCCTGATCCGCTTCATTCAATATCTGCTGGTCTGCCTCACGGCGGCGAATCATATCGATCAGTTCCTCTTCTATCTGTTTGAGCGAAGAGGCTGATTGCTCAATGCTGTCTTTTGTATCAGACAGGCTGGTCGTATTGGTTTCGATCTGTTGTTGCAGGTCCTGCAGTTGGTTGCTCTTGAAATCCAGCTCCTGTTTCAGGGCATTGATCTTGCTTTGCTGACGGGTCACCTGCAGATTAAACTCATTGTACTGCTGGGTCGATTCATTGTAGCTGCTTTCGGCCGTTCTGAAATCTTCTTCCGCTCCAGCCAGTCTGGCCGTGAAGGCCTGCAGTTGTTCATTGTATTCAGCCAGCTGATTACGTACCCCTTCCACCGATTGCTGGGTTTGCAGCATCTGGTGGTTCAGTTCTTCCAGGCGGTTCAAACTGCTGGTCTGCATGGAATGCAGGTTTTCGAGTTTGTTGTGCAGGGCAAAAACCTGGTTGGTCAGTTGCTGTATTTCGCGTTCGGTTTCTTTAAGGGCATTTTCGCGCAGATCTTCGTTGAATGCGATCACTTCATTGTGGCGTGCCTGAATCTCTGTCCGCAGTTTTTCCACTACCTCTTCCTGTGCAAGGATATCTTCCTGCAGTTTTTCGAGGTTCTTAACACGGCCAATCTTTTTTCCTTCAATAAGTCCCACGCTGCCACCGGTAAGGGAGTATTTCCCTTTTACATATTTACCCGTTTTCTCAATCACTACAAAGCCGTTGCTGTTTTGAAGGGCATCCTCATTTTCTGCTACAAATACATTACCCAGCAGATGCTCAGCCAGCTTACGGTACTTTTCATCTACTTCTATTACGCTCAAAGCGCTGATACCTCCGCTAAGGGCATGATCGGCCATGGCGGGGGTCGATTCGTTCAGTCTATCGAGCAGGAAGAAGTTGGCCTTGCCTTTTTTGTTGGCATCAAGCAGGTGTACGGCCTGCAGACCTTCCTGCAGGTTGTTAACTACATAATAGCTCAGGTAAGGTTCCAGCACGTTCTCCAGGGCTGTGCGGTATTCTTCTTTTACATAAAGAATATCAGACAGGATGGGTGCGGTGTGGTTCCACTGGCTGTTGTTGTGCAGGAATTTCACACTGTCCGGATACCCTTCCATGCTATCGATCATACTTTTCAGCAGATCGTGTTCATTTTTGCGGGCATCCAGTTTGCGGGTTTCTTCGGCCAGTTCATTGCGGAGTGCTTCCACCACCGACTGGGTCTGGAGAATCTGCTCTTTGGTATTTTCCTGGTGTATCTGTAATTGCTCGAGGTCTACTTTTTTAATACCGAGTTCCTTTTCTTTCAGCAGGCGCTCTTCATCGAGCTGATGCCGCTGCGAGTCGCGGACTTTGCGCTCTTCTTCGATCTGACCAATGGCCCGCTGCAGATTCTGAACCGAAGTATCGGCTACGGCCACTTTCTTTTCGGCATCAAACTGATTGCGCTGTACCTGCTGGTACTCGCCGCGGAGGGTATCGAGCGTACGGCGTTTTTCATCCAGTACCTCCCGTTTGCGTGAAGTATCGTTGCTGAATTGCTGCAATTGTTCTGTGAGCCCTTCGAGCGAACTGCTTTCTTCGCGCAGCTGCAGTTCGGTAAAGCCAATGCTTTCGTCGATACCCTTCAGCTGGCCTCCTGCTTTTTGGAGAAACTCAGCCAGGCTTCCTTCCCGCTCCTTCAGGTATTCGAGTCGCTGAGCTGCCAGGTTCTTTTCATTTTCTTTGGTCCGAACCTGCTGTTGCAGTTCATTGAAAGAATACTGCAGACTTTGCAGCTGGCGCTCTTTTTCTATAAACCCAACCTTCTCCTGCTCCAGTACCGCTTCTTCATTGGCGATCTCGGCTTCCATGCGGATCTTTTTGTCGGTCTCCGCATCGTGCTGTTCGTTCAGTTCCTTATAGGTCAGGTTGAATCCTTCGAGTGCTGCCTTGGCCAGTTCAATACTGATCTCGCGGTAGTCTTTTTTTATCTCGTGATATTTCTCGGCTTTTTTGGCCTGCGATTCCAGGGCTTTCAACTGGTTGTTGATCTCAAACAGCAAATCCTCGATACGGGCGAGGTCCTGTTCGGTAGCATCCAGTTTGGCCTTGGCTTCTTTTTTACGGGTCTTATAAATCGAAATACCCGCGGCCTGCTCAAGCATCCGGCGGCGGCTATTGTCTTTATCCTTGATCAGGTCATCTACCATGCCCAGCTCGATGATGGCATAGCTGTCTGTGCTCACCCCGGTATCCATAAACAGGTTCTGGATATCTTTCAGCCGGCACTGCACATCATTGAGCCGATACTCCGACTCGCCGCTGCGGTAAAATTTGCGGGTTATGGTAACCGTACTGAATTCGGTTGGCAGCAGGTTTTTGGTGTTTTCAAAAGTGAGGCTTACCTCAGCAAGGCCCGAAGCGGACCGGGTTTTAGAACCGTTAAACACCAGGCTGTCCAGGTTTTCGCTGCGCAGGTGACTAATCTTCTGCTCGCCAATTACCCAGCGAATACTGTCCACGATGTTTGACTTACCGCAGCCGTTCGGTCCCACGATACCGGTGATATTGTCGTCAAAGTTCACCACCGTTTTATCGGCAAAACTTTTGAACCCTTTGATTTCTAAGCTCTTTAATCTCACAAGATTTCCTGTTTTTTAAAAGTCAGACGGCGAATTTAGTGGAAATGAAGATAATTGCAGAAATGGACACAAATCATTTATTCACAGGCAGCCGGAAAAAATGTGAGAAGAAAAATAATAAATAGCCTGATGTGATTTTTTATTTTAAATAACTAATGTAATAAATTGAAAATCAGATTATAATTAAAAAATACTAATAATCAATAAAAATTAAGCTTTGCCGGGCATTTATATGCCTTTTTATGGCCCCAAGCTGAACTTTTCAACAAAGAAGAGGGCCGAAGACAACAGAGAATGACTACTGGAAATAAACGGTTATTAAAATTTATTAATAATCTGATTATTAATAAATAATGAGAAACATCTCATATTCAACTTGAGAGTTTAATCCGGCTTACGGAAGGCTTTAAGAGAATCGTTGACATAGACCAGCATCTGATCGCGTGTAGTACGCCGGCAGAAGTCATAAGAGGGCCGGTAACGGTATAAAAAAAGTGACAGGGAATCGCCTTTCAACCCGGTCATCCTTTCCACCCAGGCCGGGGGGAAAGAGTAATCAATAAACCTGTCTTCCTCCTCTTTTTCCAGCCGCTTCTTCAGCCTTCTTTTTTGTTTGGCCTTACCCGAAAAAAAGCTGGCCGGACTAAGCACTACCCCAAATCCGGAGGAGGGCGTATTGTAACCGGTAAGTCCCGCCTGCCTGCGGTAGATATCCGAATAGTAATTGCGCCGGGCCAGTGAGTCGGCCCCATAGCTGTTCCGAACTGTGACATTTTTTAGCAGCACATCTTCATGCTGCAGGTTCACATCATACCGGGTAAGCAGGTATTCAAAACTAACCCGCAGCGTGTCGGGTACAAACCCGGTGCGGGTAAAGATGATGCTATCCCCTTCCCTGGCCTCCACCGAAAAAGCACCATTGACCCCGGCTTTGGTCCGAAGCCCGGTTGACTTATTATAGATGCTGACATCGCCCAGGCTGATCTCAGAAAATCCATCAAATACACGGCCGGTAAGTATGGACTGCGTCCAGGCAGACGTGCTTATGATAAAAAACAGGCTCAAAAACAGTATGCGGGATAACATAATAGATTAAAAGTATATCATCGTCTGCCCTATCGGGACTGCTACCCCGCCAATAAAATGTTAATTGCCAGTCCATCAGACCTGTTTAAAACCCGGCTTTTCCATCTCCCAACAGCCCCAAAAAGGCATTCGTAGATTTACCCGGGCAGTCTATAGTTAAAGCGGAAGTATTCGCCGAGTGGTAGATATACGATACCACTTCTTCAAATATTATAAGATACACAGGCGCCTTCGCTTGACAGAACAAGTATGAAGTGTTACTTTTGTATCTCTTCCAATCCCTCATAAAGAATCACAGAAGCTTATTGTTTCACAGCTCCTCTATCCCAGGGAATCCTTTGCCCTATTAATTATTTTTTGAAACACAAAAACTTTTGTGCATGAAGCGTATCAACACTCAAATGAAGAATGAAAATGTAATTGCCACTTTTGTGATTGGTGGTGTTTTCCTGATTACCGGTCTGCTTACCTGGCTGGTTGCTTACTATAGCTAAGCAACTGCTTGCAACATTTTTATTAAACCGGCCTGGCCGGTTTTTTTTTATGCCGGTCGTTCCCCTACTTCCGGCCACAACATATCGGTAGTAGAAATGCCATATTATCTCAGAAAAAGATATGTTCTATACGGCCATCGCTATAGCCAATCAGTGCTTCGTCGGCCATTTCAATAAATAAGCCTGTTTCTACGATACCGGTAATGGAACGCAATTGGTTTTCCAACTGGTAAGGATTACTCAACGGCCACTGCAGTTTGCAATCAAGAATATAATGCCCCTGATCGGTTATAAAAGTATGCTCGCCGGCCTGGCGCAGGACAACCTGTGCAAAAAGGC
>JAGODE010000126.1 GCA_017998385.1 Chitinophagaceae bacterium
ATTTATGTATGCGTACAAACATCTCCGCGGGCAATTGTTCTTCAAAACTGCTGAGCGTGCGCTGTGTCAGCAAGTATTTTTTATCATCCCATACCTTCACATAGTTACCGAGGCTTTCCAGATAATATAATTGCTCGGGTTGTAGTTGTATCAGCTTTTTATCGGCTTTGACATATAACGGCGATGCCCCGGCTACCGGGTCTGTTTTGACGGGTGCGGCAGCTGCTGTAGTGTTTTGCTGCAAAGTAAACAGCGACAATGCGCGGTTGGCAGCTTTCAGGAAACGATCAAACCGGAATGGCTTGAGCAGATAATCGCAAACCTGTAGCTCAAAACTTTCGAGCGCATACTCTTCGTGGGCCGATGTAATAATCACCAGCGGCGGGTGCCTGAGTGTACGCAAAAAGTTGAGCCCGGTCAGTTTCGGCATCTGAATATCGAGGAAGATAAGATCAACTGGCTGTGTATTCAGAAAAGCGATTGCTTCGGTAGCCAGATAACATTGCCCGGCCTTTTCGAGAAAAGGCGTATCGGCCATATAGCGCAGTATTACTTCATGCGCCAGCGGCTCATCATCCACTATCAGGCAACGTAATTTCATGTAAAGTCGAGATACAACTCTGCTTTAAAAATATGATTTTCTACCCCTGTTTTCAGCTCATATTTACCCGGGTACAATAAAGACAGGCGCCGGCGCAGATTATCCAAACCTATTCCGGGCTTTTTTCCGGAAGTTTCCCCGGCCGGATTCTCGCAGCTGAAGCTAAGATGACGGACATTGCTTTGAAGGCGCAGATGCAAAAAACCGGGCGTATCTGCAGGCTCTATACCATGCTTGAATGCATTTTCTACCAGCACAATCAGCAGCAGGGGCGCAACCGGAGGGGTGTCTGTTGCTGCCTCCCACTGGCACTGAATAGCTGGTTTGCTGCGCAGCCGCATCTGCTGCAGATCAATATAATCCTGCAGATATTTTACCTCTTCAGCCACACTCACCAGGGGTTCTTTGGCACGGTAAATTACATACCGCATCAGTTCAGATAACTGCAAAATGCTATCGGGAGTTTGCGGTGATTGCTGCAGGCTTAGTGCATACAGATTATTGAGGGTATTAAAGAAGAAATGAGGGTCCAGTTGTTGCCTGAGCAGATCCAGTTCGGCCTGTGTTTTTTCTTTCTCCAATGTCATTATCTGCTGATATTGCCGTGCCGATTGCACCGCCAGCACAACAGGCAGACTTAGCAGGATGATGGCTGCGGCTCCAAATGCCGACTCAAGCCGGAAGGGGTTGTCGGGGAAAACACCGCCCAGCAAATCATTAATTGGCAATAAAAGCAGAACCTGTCCGATAAGAGGATAGGTAATACCCACCACAGCAAGCGAAGTGAGCATATAGTAAACCACTCCTTTTTTCCTTAAAACCTCCGGCACCAGCCATTTTAGATTAATATAGAAATAGAAATAGCCACAGAGATACATCAGCAGCACCTGACCGGTAAATGCCACAAAAAGCCCCATATGCCGTAAAAGCTGCTGCGGTCTGAATACAAAGCCAAGCAGCAGGCGTCTGCTATTATGATACTCCGGATCACCCCAACTCGATACGGCCATAATCCCCAGGCAAAGCGATAAAAGAACAAGACTCAGCAAAACCGCTTTCTCCAGGCTGATCTGCCTGATCCAACTCCAATGACGAATACGATTGTAATAATATCCCTGGGCCAGCAACAGCAACTCCAGGAGCAAACAGCTTACCCCTACTACAAACAAATAGCCGGGTATTACGCTGCCGGGCCATACATAGGTTGTCAAAAGCGCAAGTCCTGGCAAATAGGCTACAAAGCAGACCATCCACCAGATTCTGTATTGAGCTGCCAGACAGCGCTCGCGCAATGCCTGTCTGAAATAGTAAAACATTGCCAGCGGACATAACAATACGGCCATTACGCCCAGCGCCTGTAAAAAATGCTGCCATACGGGGGAGCCTTCAGTCAGCGCATAAGCAATAGCCAGCCAGCACCAGACTCCCGTCAGGAAAAGGAGTGATGTGTTTTTTTCGGCGAGCTGCACCGAACCCGTATTTCTCTTCATAAAATGAAACACGGTGTAAAATGAATGCAACAGTCGCTCTCCGGCAAGTTTTAATGATAAACATCCATTTTTTATGGACAAACGTATTGATCCTTATTCGGAGGCGATCATCAGCACATGCCGCCCATTGATCATGATTAGTTGTACCTCAACTGTAGCTGCTGCTACTTTGCCGGCAAATACAACAATGATGCACCAGCTTACTATTGCTGATCTCAACAAAACATACAAAAACGGAGTGAAAGCGCTGCAGGGCGTGTCACTTACTATCAGCCAGGGCATGTTTGGCCTGCTCGGTCCAAATGGCGCCGGTAAATCGTCGCTTATGCGTACGCTGGCAACCCTGCAGGAGCCAGACAGCGGCCAGGTGTTGTTTGATGACATCAACATACATCAGCACCCCCAATGGCTGCGTGGCCGCCTGGGTTATCTGCCACAGGATTTTGGTGTCTACCCGCGGCTGTCGGCCCTTGATTTGCTGGAACACCTGGCCATACTGAAAGGAATTACAGATGCCGGAGCACGCCGCGAACAGATACTTGCCTTACTTGATCAGACAAACCTGTACAAAGTACGGAAGCAGTCTGTAGCCAGCTATTCAGGCGGTATGCGTCAGCGTTTTGGTATTGCACAGGCACTGCTGGGGGATCCCAAACTTATCATTGTAGATGAGCCAACGGCAGGTCTTGATCCGCTTGAACGCAACCGCTTTCATGATCTGCTGAGCGAGATCGGAGAGCAGGTAGTGGTTATTCTGTCTACCCATATTGTAGAAGATGTGTATGATCTGTGTCCCGAAATGGCCGTGATGGGACAGGGCCGGGTTTTACTGCAGGGCAAACCAGCTGTGCTGATGTCGGCACTCGAAGGCCGGGTATGGAGTAAGACGGTATCAAAAGAAGAACTGAAACTGTACCAGCACGAGTGGGCCATACTTTCTTCCCGTCGGGTGGCCGGGCGGCTGCAGATACATGTATTCAGCAATGAGCGGCCCGCCACCGGTTTTGAACCGCTCTCCCCGAGTCTCGAAGACGTTTATTTCTCTGTACTATTTGGCTCTCAACGCACAGAAAAGGAGGTAACCGCATGATCAGGGCATTACTGGGCTTTGAAGCCCGCTATTATAGCCGGCAGCTTTTGTTCCGGATAGCCGCCCTCGTATTTCTGGCGCTGGGTATGGCGATGGTACAGGGCGAGTTTGGCGGCCCCGAAGTTTATAAAAACTCTCCTTATGCCAACACTACCATTTTCGGCATATTATCGCTGCTGGCCATTTTTGTAACGACACTATTTTCCACTGCTTTTGTTTTACGTGATCATAATTCCCGTATGGATGCGCTGGTCTTCAGCACATGCATTACCCGCCTGCAATATTTCAGTATCCGGTTTGCCGGATTACTCCTGTCTGTCATTTTTCTTTTTGTGCTGATGGCTGCAGGACTGATTTTGGGGATAGCGTTGGTGGCTCCCGGGCGAAGCGGCCCCTTCCAGTGGTGGTTCTACCTTCAGCCACTGCTCGTGATGGCAGTACCCAATATACTTTTTTGTTGCAGTATCGTTTTTACTGTGAGCCTGATTACCCGCAGCACCAGGGCTGTTTATGCTACAGGTGTGCTGATCTTTATGCTGTACATGACTGTGTCGATACTGGGGCAGTCGCCACTAATGGCCCGCTCTACACTACCCTTGAGCAACGACAGATTATGGCCTTTTCTGATTGATCCCTTTGGCCTTACCGTGTTTTTAACTCAAACCCGCGAGTGGGTACCTGCACAACGCAACCAGGAGTTGTTTGCATTGCAGGGGCCTTTCCTGCTCAACAGACTTTTGTGGATAGCAGTTTCCCTGCTGATCCTCGCTGCCGGTTTTATCCGTTTTCGCTTCCGGTCGGGTCAGGGGTATGGAAGAGAAAAAAATAACGAGCAAATTCCGCTTAGCGGAGTCTTTTACCGGCCAGTTGCAGTAAATCATAACAGCTGGCTGTATTCCTTCAACGTTGTTTATTCCCATTTTTTACTGCATACAAAATCTCTGTTCCGTCAGATTCCATTTATAGTCATGTTGGCACTGTGGGTTTTTATGTATGCCATTGACCTTTTCGAATCTGCATTCAGCGGACCATATGGAATAAAGTTTTATGCCAACAGCGGATATATAGCCGAATACCTGCTGCCTGTGAAACCCGCCCTGCTGCTGCTCGTTTTCTATGCAGGAGAGCTTATCAACAAGGAGCATAGCAGTCGCATGGAGGAACTCATTTTCTCCACTCCTGCGCCTGCCCGTTTACGCTGGTTTGCCAAAGCCGGAGCCCTGGGGGCATTAATCATGCTTTTATTAACGCTGCATATTGCAACAGGTATTGGTGTGCAAATAGCTGCTGGCAGCGCCAATATCGAATGGAATGTTTACCTGTCTTTGTATTATTATGCAGGCCTGCCCTTATTGCTTTTCGCTATTCTCATCCTGTTTATACAGACGCTAATGCGAAATGTATATGCAGGAATGTTACTAAGCCTGTTGATACTGGGTATTATTCTCTATGGCCGAATGCCGGGTAATCTGACGCGCTATGCAGTCTTCCCTTCACTCTCCTATCGCGATATGAATGGCTGGGGATATTATACCAGCGCTTTTAACTGGCTGATGCTCTACTGGCTGAGTTGTGCAGCCGCTCTTGCTATTCTTGCTTCTTCTTTATGCCAGGGCGGAACGGTCACCGGATTCCTGAGGCGCTGGCGAAACCTCTTTCGCCAGCGACCGGGCTGGTGGGCTCTTGCATTTATTATTGCCGCATGTTGCTGTACAGGATTGGGATTTTATATTGCCCATTCCGGTAATCAGTTAAGCACTGCAAGAAATTCAAAAAATGCGCTGAACTGGCGATATGAGTATGAAAAGAAATACAAGCCACTCGCATCCCTGGTACAGCCAGTGATTACTGCTGTAAAGATGGAAACTGCCCTGTATCCTGAACAGGGGTACTATGAAGTAAAAGGGACTTATAGCTACAAAAATGTATCGTCACACCCGCTGTCGGAATTATGGCTGGGGGTAGACCCGGAGATTGATTCTGTAAAGTTAATTATACCTGATGCCGATGCAATCACAACAGATCATGCTTTCAAACAATACCGTTATAAACTGAAAATGCCGCTGGCACCGGGCGAAGTACGCAATCTGCAGTTTATTATAAAACGGTTACCTAACCGTTTCCGGCCTTTCAACAGTGAGCATGCGGTGGTCAGTAATGGCAGCTATGTGGAACTGGAAAAATATGTACCGGCTTTTGGCTACAATCAGCGTCTCGAAATCGACGATGAGGTATTGCGCAAACGCTGGGGTCTGCCCCCTCAGGGCACGGTGGCAGCAATTGATAGTTTTTACCGCCTGGTTGATTTCGAATCCACTCTTTCTACAACTGCAGATCAGCAGATAGTGACAGCTGGTGTACTGGAAAAAGAATGGGTGGTCAATGGCCGGCATTATTTTCACTACCGCTCTCCCCGGCCCATGTCCTTTATGTTTGCCTTTAGCTCGGCCCGCTATGCCGTTAAGGAAGAGCTTTACAAAGGAAGAAGATTCCGCGTGTATTATCATCCCGGCCACACGTATAATACAGCTGCTATAATGCTCGCATTAAAGGATGCCATTGACTATGGAGACGCCCATTTTAGTCCGTACCCTCTTTCACAAATAAGCCTGGCGGAAATACCACACTACCCCGGCTCGGCCACTGCTTACCCCGGTGTATTGTTCAGTACAGAAATGTTCAATTTCATGGCCGATTTCCGGGATAGCAGCCTGTTCAATTTTGCTTATGCCACTACAGCACACGAAGTAGCTCACCAGTGGTGGGCGCAACAGCTGGCGCCGCTGCCGGTTGCCGGACGGGCTACGCTCACCGAATCGCTGGCTAAGTATACAGAAGCTGCGGTAGTAGAAAAAAGATTTGGGCCGATGTACCTCCGGTCTTATTTCAAAAAAGACAATGAGTATTACTTTGCCATGCGTACCGGAACTGATGAAGAATTACCATTGGCACACAGCAATGGGCAACCTTTTGTGGCTTATCAGAAAGGTGGACTCAGTTTTTATATGCTAAAGGAAATGCTGGGTCAGGATAAATTTGAAGCCGCATTGCGCCAACTCCTGCGGGAGCATGGCCCGGGTCATACGAAGGCCATGGTGGATGACTTTACCAGGCTGCTTCTTGCGGTGGCCCCGCCGGAACAGCAGCAATTTGTCAGGCAAACAATAGAAGACGTTGCCTCTTACAACAACACGGTCAGAATTGTAAGCTGCCGGCAACAGTCAGATGGCCGCTATCAGCTGCAGGCCGAACTCACGGTGGCTCAGCAAAATCGCGTGAGGAAACAACAGCATCCGGCGGGCCCGCTATTATTGCTGCCGGTTTCTGTCTGGTCTGTACCCGATGATCAGTGGAAAGAGGAGACGCGCCCGATGCTGCAGCAATGGATTTATATTGATAAAAAAACAACGCGTATTACACTTATAACAGACCATAAACCTGCCGTGGTATCTATTGACCCTTATAATTATGTGCTGGATGAGGATTTGACGGATAATATACAAAAAGCGGATACCCGTTGAGGTATCCGCTTTTTGGTAACTATGATTTGCCAGCAATTACTTGGTAATGGTCAGATTTTGTTTTTTGGCTGCCTTCCGTGGTTTGCCGTAAGTATTAAGAAGCGGGGTCAGGCGCGGAGCCGTCAGATTGATTCGTTCTCTTACCTGCTCTTCCAGGTATTCGCTGCCGGGAGAGCAGGTAATATTTTTTACCGCTACCTGCCCGTCTACATCAATTTCGTAGTCAACCAGAACATAGTAAGTGCCGTTTTTAATTTTTTTGGAAGGCAGTACATCTGTACGGATGGCAGTCATTAACTCATCGATATAGTCTTTCCATATTTTATTGTTGTCGGCTGCGGCATTGGTACCGGCAGCCGGTGAGGTAGTGCCGGCTACCGGGTTATCTGTTGCCTCCTGCTGAGCGGCAGCATTCGAAAGTTGTGGTACCTGTCCTTTCTGCGCCAGGGAATCTTTCGCGGCGGGCAGTGATACCTGCTTTTCCGCAACAACCGGTTTTCTGGTGCTGGTGTCAATATGGGCTTTCAGGTCATCTCCTTTCCGGATCACAGCACCGGAGTCCAGCTTCAGTTTACCGCCATATAAAGCTTCTTTTAGCGATTGTGCAGGTGTGGATAAGCCCAGGGCCAACATAAACAATAAGAAAAGACCACTTTTCATATCTATATAATTATTTATATTAAAACAATAACGGTTCCTGCAATTTAAGAACTTACACTGTTAGCATTCTCACAAATGCCATGCCCGGCTATTGATTGCCTTGCAAAAGACGGGAAATAAATAAGTTCTGCTTAAAGCTACTCAAATTTACAGGATACCCGTGCGGTCTGAAGATAAAAATAGCCGGCCTAAGCCAGCTATCAGCAATGCATATTTTAGAGTCCGGCACCTGTCTGTATAGGCGCTGGAGCAGGGAAACGGTCCTGTTCCAGCTATTGTAAAGAAGGGTATCCGGAGGTCAGGCAATAAGCCGTTGTATCAGGACGATGCTTTTTCCTTTTTGAAGGAAAGCAATACGCCCGTGAGAAACAGTGCACCAAAAAGGTAAAAGAAAATTGACATAGTGGTAGGTTGAATGGGTTTATAAAATAATCCAGCCTGAAATAAACTAAAAAGCTTATTTCAATTGCAATACGTTTTGTAATTGGTGATTTTACCTAGTAATTGGTAGTTGCTGGAAATTCAGAGGAGGGGGGATTACGGATATGACAGGACAAAGATGCAACAAAAATCTGAAGAAGTCAATACCCTCTTTAGGTAATTGTCCGGAGTGTTGCCAAACACTAATTTTGTTGTGTCTGAAAGGTTATCTCAGCCTGTATTCAGCGGCTTAGTCTCTTTTTCATCTGTTATTGCCGCCTGTTAGTAGCCAGTTATTTAATTATTTCATCCCCTATCCGGGGGATACCCTGAAAGCAGTCAGATTGAGCTGATTGTTTTATTAAAATGCTCTCTTGGACGGTTCATCATATATAGCCCTGCACGATTAGTGTGGGGCTTTTTCTATTTGCTGAAGGCAGGCTTTCAGCCGTTCCTGCCAGGGTTGGGATGTTATACCGTATCGCTCTGCGAGCAGGCTGCTATCCATCACCGAATAAGCAGGACGCCGGGCCGGAGTGGGATAAGCACTTGTAGGTATCGGATTAACCTTGCAATTGCTGCCGATGGAGTCCCTGATGGCTACAGCCAGTTCATACCAGGAGATGATGCCTTTATTACTAAAATGATAGATGCCGGGGTACCATTTGCCCGAAGCTATAACCTCCATAATGGCTTCGGCCAGGTCGGCCGCATAGGTGGGTGAACCCAGCTGGTCATTAACCACACCTATTTCTGTACGTTCAGCCATCAGCCGGAGCATTGTCTTTACAAAGTTCTTTCCAAATGCAGAGTACACCCAGGAGGTGCGGATGATGATAGAATCGGGATTCAACTCCATTGCCTGCTGCTCTCCTGCCAGTTTGCTGGCTCCATAAACGCTTTGCGGGTTGGTAGCATCTGCCGGCGTATATGGTTTTGTTGCTGTCCCATCAAACACATAGTCCGTAGATATATGCACAAACCGGCAATTCTGCTCGCTGCATACGGCGGCCAGAATACCAACAGCTTCTGCATTGACCTGGAAGGCCAGGTCTCTTTCTGTTTCTGCTTTATCAACCGCTGTATAAGCCGCACAATTAATACAGAAAGCCGGTTGATATGCTTTAAAGCTGGAGCGGATCATTTCGAAATTATTGAGCGGAAGATCAGCCTTTGACAGAAATACGAAATTGAAGGCCGGATATTGATCCTCCAGCTGACGAAGTTCACTTCCCAACTGTCCGTTGGCACCGGTTATCAGAATGGTTGGTTGCATAACCTGTACGGGTTAATAGGTAAATGTATTACGGCAATCTTTGAAAAGCGGCAGAACCTGGTCTTTTTCAGATACAATTGCCTTGTCGGCAGGTATTTTCCAGTCGATGTTCAGTGCAGGGTCGTTGTATAAGATTCCTGCATCACTTTCCTTATTATAAAATCCATCGCATTTATATAGAACTACTGCTTTTTCGCTCAGTACTGAAAATCCGTGAGCGAAGCCACGTGGAACAAGCAGTTGTTTTTTATTATCCGCAGACAGTTCAATTGCATAATGTTGTCCGAAAGTGGGTGATCCCTGTCGGATATCAAGAACAACATCAAGGATTGTACCGTACAGTACACGCACCAGTTTGGTCTGAGCATGGGGTGGTAACTGGTAATGTAATCCACGAATTACTCCATAAGAAGAGGACGACTGGTTATCCTGTACAAATCCCATACTGATGCCATTCTGCTGAAATGTGGCCTCATTATAGGATTCAAAGAAATACCCCCGGCTGTCTTCAAATACCCGGGGTTCAAGAATCTTTAAATCAGGAATATGGGTGGTAGCTACTTGCATAAAAATTAGAGGCTCCAGTATTTCCGGCTTGTTAATTTATTACGATAAAGGCCTTTCAGATCAGCAATCAATGCATCTGCATGAGTCAGGCTGCTAAAGTACGTATCATCCAGATCGGCATAGGCTGCATGCGGTACGGTGATAATCACGGCATGATACGGCCCCTGCACGTCTTCTGTAAGTCCAAATCCGTATTCATGATGCAGTTCATCGCCATCAGCATGCGGGTCTTCCACGTCAACATTTACATAAAATGCTTTCAGGGCTTTAACCACGTCGGCCACTTTCGAGTTACGGATATCACTTACATTTTCCTTAAAAGTGGCTCCTTTTATCAGCACCCGGGCTTTTTTCACATCTCCTACAGTAGCAATCAGATGCTGAACTACTTTTTGAGCTACATATCCCGCCATACCATCGTTGATAGTGCGACCGGCCAGTATCACCTGAGATTTGTAGCCCAACTCATTGGCTTTATGAGTAAGGTAATAAGGATCTACGCCAATACAATGGCCGCCAACCAGGCCAGGCTGGAATTTCAGGAAATTCCACTTGGTTCCTGCTGCTTCCAGTACTTCGAACGTATTAATATCCATTCTATCAAAAATGATAGAAAGTTCATTCATAAGTGCGATGTTGAGATCACGTTGTGTATTCTCAATGATCTTGGCTGCCTCTGCTACTTTAATAGAAGAAGCCCGATGCACGCCTGCTTTCACTACGAGTTCATACACTTTGGCTATTTCTTCCAACGATTCGGCATCGCATCCTGATACTACCTTGACCACACTGGAGAGTGTATGATGTTTGTCTCCCGGATTAATGCGCTCAGGCGAATAACCGAGTTTGAAATCAGTAACATTCTTTAACCCTGACATTGCTTCTATAACCGGCAGGCAATCTTCTTCTGTGCAACCGGGATACACGGTTGATTCAAAAACCACATAATCGCCCTTCTTAACCACTTTTCCCATGGTTTCAGAGGCTTTTCGTACAGGAGTAAGGTCAGGTACATTATGTTCATCAACCGGGGTAGGAACTGCCACCACAAAGAAACGCGCCTCACGCAGCACATCTATTGAGTTAGTGAATACAATATCACAACCATCAAAAGCTTCTTTAGACAATTCATTGCTGGGGTCAATGCCCTGTTTCATCAGTTCAATGCGTTTGTCATTGATATCGAAACCGATCACAGACATTTTACGGGCAAACTCCAATGCAATTGGCAGGCCTACATAGCCCAGGCCTATTACGGCCAGTTTCGCTTTTTTTTCAACAAGGTCATTATAGATTGCCATAGTTTTAACGTAGGTTCTGATTTCTTATCTGATACTCGTAAATTCTTTTGGTTGCTTCCTCCACTCCGACTCCGGTAATGCCCGGAAGTAATCGTATGTTATTTGAAGTCCTTCGCGGCGCCCCACTTCGGGTTGCCAGTTGAGTAACTCTCTGGCCCTGGTAATGTCAGGTTGCCTTTGTTTCGGATCATCTACCGGCAATGGTTTGTATATTATTTTCACTTTATTACCTGTAAGCGCGAGCACTTCTTCTGCAAAATCTTTCAGGCTAATTTCATTGGGATTTCCAATATTTACAGGCAGATGATAATTGCTCATCAATAATCTGTATATACCTTCTACCAGGTCACTTACAAAGCAAAAACTCCGGGTTTGCGATCCATCACCAAATACGGTCATATCTTCTCCCCGCAATGCCTGGCCAATGAATGCGGGCAGTGCCCGTCCGTCGTTGAGCCGCATTCGGGGGCCGTAGGTATTGAAAATACGTACAATGCGGGTATCCACTCCATGAAAAGTGTGATAAGCCATGGTAATGGATTCCATATATCTTTTGGCTTCGTCATATACACCGCGTGGACCAACGGGATTTACATTACCCCAGTATTCTTCTGTTTGCGGATGCACCAGCGGATCACCATATACTTCACTGGTACTGGCTACGAGTATGCGGGCATTTTTTGCTTTTGCCAGGCCAAGACAGTTATGGGTGCCCATTGCTCCCACCTTAAGAGTCTGAATAGGAATCTTGAGATAGTCGATCGGACTGGCTGGTGAAGCGAAATGAAGGATATAATCAAGATGCCCTGCAACATGAATGAACTTGGTTACATCATGATGATAAAATTCAAAATCCTCCAGTTTAAACAAATGCTCAATATTAGCCAGGTCTCCGGTAATGAGATTATCCATCCCTATTACTTTATATCCTTCCCGGATAAACCGGTCGCATAAATGTGAACCCAGGAATCCAGCAGCTCCGGTAATGAGAACTCTTTTTTTGGACACTATTTTTTGTTTTGATTTACAACGGCCCTTCCGATGCTAACGTAATGAAAACCGAGGTCTTTCATTCTTTTTACATCAAAAAGATTCCGGCCATCAAATATGGCTTTCTGTTTTAATTTAGAAACAATCTGGCTAAAATCAGGGGTCCTGAACTCATTCCATTCAGTCGCAATAATGAGTGCATCCGCATTATCGAGTGCCTCATACTGACTACTTACATACTCAATACGGTTGCCCATCTGCTGACGTACATTGTGCATCGCTTCCGGATCATATGCCGTAACAGTAGCTCCGGCCGCCAACAGCGCTTCAATAATAAACAAAGCCGGCGCTTCGCGTATATCATCGGTGTTGGGCTTGAATGCCAGGCCCCATAACGCAAAATGCCTGCCTTTTATTTCGTTTCCGAAAAAAGCTTTGATGGAATCAATCAGATAAATACGCTGTTCCTTATTCACGCGCATTACAGCATTAAGAATCTGAAAATCATAGCCTACCTCAGCAGCAGAATGAGCCAGTGCCTGCACATCTTTGGGAAAGCAACTGCCACCGTAACCGATTCCGGAAAAAAGGAAACGTTTACCGATCCGATCATCACTTCCTATCCCCTTTCGCACCATATCTACATCTGCCCCCATCTTTTCGCAAAGCCGGGCTATTTCATTCATAAAGGATATTTTCATAGCCAGAAACGAATTGGCAGCGTACTTGGTCAGTTCTGCAGAGCGT
>JAGODE010000127.1 GCA_017998385.1 Chitinophagaceae bacterium
TCTCCGCCGCGAGGCGGTGCATGGATCTGCTCACAAAAGCTCGGCGCGCAGCTTCGAAAGGACTTCGTCCAAGTCAACCAAGTTGGCAGGATCAGCTTCCGCTTGGACCTGGCGCTGCTTGGCAATATAATCCTGTCCTATCCAGAAATCCAGTGCCTGCTGCGCAAATCCTACCCTTTCAGCGCCCTCTTTTCGTGCACCATACTCTGAGTCGCGTACGGTTGGCAACGCGTCCATTTTTTCCTTTACCCATTTTTGAACAGCCGCCTGATCCTGTTGCCAGGCCAGCTCATACCGTTTGCTCATTTCATTGATTGGGGCCATCGCTTTCTCTGCTTCCTCCTGTATTTGTTTACCAAAATCATGAATACGTTTTAATTCGGCCGCCTCCTGCTGATCGGAAGAAGGTGCGCGGTTAACAGTCTGTTGTGCACCCGCCGGAGCTTTACCACCATAATAACGCTCCTGAAACTGCCGGTATTCTACCTGCTTCTCCTCCTTATTCATGGCTTCGTAACGACGACGATAATCCGCATTCATCATCAGTTCTTTCGTGAATGCCTGGGCAGCCTCATCACCCTGACCCATTTTGGAATTTCCGGCCATCTGCATGGCGAGGGCCTGCCGTTCAGCAGGAGTCATCTTCCGGATCTCATCTGGTGAATAACCACCTGTCTTATTCATCACCGCCTGGCTGGCCGCCTGCTTACGCTGCGACTCAGACATTTTTTCTACCGCATCGGCTCCACCCATTTGCTGCAGCATCGCATTCTTATCAGCATCCTGCTGATACATTTTTTTTACCGCCGCGTCGCCACCCTGCTTGTAGGTTCGGGCCAGTTCGGTGCTGTTGGCTGTCTGACGGGCTGTTTCCTGTGCCTGCTTCTGTGCTGTGCGGATCTGTTCTGCATACCGTTCATTTTCGCGGGGATCGCCATTAAATGCGGGCAGGGGCATTTTGGGTGGAGGTATCGCTTTTAGTAAGGTGATACGATCAGACTCGCCAGGCAGCGATTTAAACACAATAGGGGCCGAATAGTCTGTGCTGTACAACTTATCACGTCGTGCCCTGATATCGCCCTGTGTATTGAAATACTCTATCAGCTTCTGCGAATCATTCTTCTGCGATACATACAGCCCCTTCTTTTCGAGTTCCATTAATTTATACATAAAATCATCGGCCAGCTGACGCGTTTGTTTTACCCGTTGTGCTTCAGACGCAGGCTGCTGTGCCCATACGCCGGATGTATGCAATACAATTGCAGCGCTTACTATATAACTGAATATTTTCATTTCACGTTAAGGTTTAAGTTTTTTATCCGAAAACGGGGCAAAACTAACCTGCAGCTGCAGCACAACGGGCAGCAACATGTATTAACTGACTGAAACAAGTTATGAACTGAGGTAGCAGAAAAGCGGAGAGGGTATAGTGCAATAAAAAAGCTACTCCGGAGAATAGCTTTCTGTTTGCTGGCGGTGCGCCTTTATTATTTTGCGTAATTGATCATCCAGCTTATTCCAAACTTGTCGATAAACGTACCAAAGTAAGATCCCCAGAAAGTATCGGTAAGCCCCATCACTATCTGACCACCGGCAGAAAGACCGGCAAACAGACGGTCAGCTTCTTCGCGGCTATCGGGGTGCAGGGAAATATGCACGTTATTGCCTTTATTGAGTACATGTCCGGCAGAGGGCAGTGTATCTGAAGCCATCAGCGTGGCTCCGTTACCAATAGGGAGTGAGATGTGCATAACACGATTTTTTTCACCGGCCGCCAATCCATCCATACCAGGCGCTTCGCCCATACGATGTATACCACCCACAAATTCGCCGCCAAATACGGACCGGTAAAAATTAAATGCTTCTTCGGCATTGCCGTCAAAATTCAGATAGGGATTGATCCGCACCATAACTAATTCATTTATTTCATTTAAAAATATAATAAATAACCTCACCCTATCCATAAAAGCCGGAAAAGGAAAGAAGAAAAACCGACAAAACAGGTAAAAAAGGAGATCAGCTTGCAATCCCGGAAAGGGCAGCATATATTGTGCCTGTATACTATCAGAAATGCTTCCGATTAAACTAACCCTTGCTGTCGCCTTCCTGCTCATCGGCGGCATTGCCGCACTGAGACGATACCAGCGCAACACACAAATGGAAAATGCCGGGAAGGACATATCCAAACATCTCGAAACCGGCAATATTGAAGTGGCCTCACTGGGCGAGGAGCTCAACATGCTCATAAGGCGGAAAAAAGTCGCCTCTCCCGAAAATCTGGTACCCCGGATCCTTGAAGCTGTATCTGCTCAGCTTCCTGAAAAATTTAAACTGCTGCAAAAAAAGACTGGAAATGCTGACGATGGCGTTATCATCGCGAAGGCCATCATACCTGATATTGAAATTACGCGCAAAGGCACACAGGAAGTAATGATAACCTATCCCTGCTGGCTGTATATAAAAGCTCTTCCGGAAGATGCCTGTATTGACTTCCTTTCAACTATTCCGCAAAACAAAGACCATCAATACCTGCTGGAAGATCTGGCCGACCATGCCATGGCTATGTCATTAAGCTCCCATTCAGGTCCACAGTCGTAACATTTTATCCTTCGATTTCACACTCCAGGAAAATATCATTCTTAAATTTCTCGTTCAGTTTTTTCATTGCTGTTTCGTTGGTCTTTTTTATCGTAACACGGTCGGTCTTCATATTGGCCAGTATTTTCACATGATCGCCATTAACAAAGAGCTTACCCTTGCATTTCTTTATCAGCTCGGCACTCAACAAATCATTGGGCATTGTATTAAGCCAGCCATCGTTGATCTTTTTAAAATCAAGTGTAGCCATTGCTGTAAGCTCATCGCTGGTCATCAGATCGAGCCCCAGATGCGTGGCTGTTCCATTGTGACTGAGATGATGCCCCACTTTGTAAAAAACTGTTTTCTCAAGTAAATAGGAAATATCCTTTTTTACCAGTTCTCCTTTAATCTTCACCGGCCACTTTAGCCCCATATGCCAGCTTTTCCAGTTACCCAACTCCGCATCGGCAGGAAAAAGCAATACGCGTTCCGATCCTTCAAACTGAATGGCCAGGGCGAGACTGGTATTGTTGATACTTCGCTCATAACGCATAGCAAGGCTGCCTGCACTGTATAACCAGTCGTAATCAATCTTTCGCCAGTCACCCTCTTCTTCATATTTATTCCGCAAAGCATTGGACCGGTCGCCTAACTCGTATTCCGAATCGAAAGGCAGTTTGGCCGACTGATCGGTTATAGAAGTGGCATCCAACGCAGAAAGAAAGGCAAAATCTTTGCGGCTCGGTGATTCCCGTTGTTCATAATTATCTTCTTCGTTTTCGGTTTCATTCAGGAGGTTATAATCTTTGGGTGGGCCCAGCACATAAAACCGGATTCCCGGCGCCCCGGCCAGACCAGAACGCACATCACCCGGCTCAAGCAGATCTACATCCGTATCGGGTTTTATAACCAGAAATTCCTTGAACTTTTCAACCATGGTAGGCAGAGGCTGCCCGGCAGATGCCTTCAGAAAATTCAGTTCATTGAGTGAACTTAAGGAATGAATAAATTTCTTTTTACCCGCTATCATAAGCCCACTGTTCATTTCGTCTTTCAGTATTTCTTCATAATACTGACTCTTATCCAGGCTCTGAAGCCGTGATACCGCAATATTCAGCGCCTTGCTCAGTTCACTCCTGTTTTTTCGATAGTCGTTGGCAATAGCATCTTCATCATTTTCTGTCCAGGCAAACCAGACTTTTTTAAATGTGAATGCATCAAAAAAATGTTTTGCCTTATCAAATCCGTTGATATGATCAGCGTGTTCGTGTGTCACCACCAGCAGGTCAATCACGCCGCCCGTTTTGTCCTGAATATCGCCTGCAACTTTTTCAAACTGCGCTTTGCCGCCGTGAATAAATCCACAGTCGATCATCATATTAAAACTCACCCGGGTGCCTTTTTTGAACTGGAGTAAAAAGCAATCGCCGGTGCCGCCCTTATACATTCTGACAGCAATTTTATTAATACGGGTTGTACTTGCTTTTGCCATAGTTTCAATTAATGCGTATGAAGAAAATGAAATGGTTCGTTCATGGTATTGCCGGGGCCCAGCCCGAAGTAAGCCTGAAACTGGCTCTGTGTGTATTTTTCACCATGCAGATGTTTGTACAGACCAATACACCGGCTTTCATCCAGCTCACGTATACCTTGATTCAGTAACTGTGTATTCAGCAAAGGCTTCGAAATAGCATATTTCAACTGAAGGGTATCCAGATCAAATATGAGAGTACACCCGCCGCTTATCATCATGCTGCCTTCTTTTCTGCCTGGTACGATCTTATATCCTGTTTGGTCCGGCACAAGGGTAATCCATGCCCGCTGCACCAGTGTAACGATGATCTGATTAACCTGTGCACCATTAGGTCCCACACGGGAAGCCAGGTGCAGCGATTGCACAAATACAGAAGGCCAGTCTTTTCCATCCAGTTCATACGCATCGGTGCTGTCTATACCAAGCCTGGTGGCTCCCTGTGTAAAGAGCAGACCCGTTAGTTTTTCAAATTCGAATGAGTTGTCAAACTTTTTCAGCAATCGCCGGTGTAGCCCATAGATAGTCTTTAACCCGGAACCATACTGCCCGGCTATGTATTTTTTATTGATTGCAAAAATTTCACTTCTCCTTTTCTCATTCATGATTTCCTTTCTGTATTGATGCAAAAAATCAGCAATAATTTCCAGGTGGCCTTTGATAGCGGTGGTATCCGGTGTAGGATAAGCCACACTGTCAACAGACAGATGCTTGATGCCTGTCGGATAAATGCCTCTTTTCCGGAAAGCATCAATGAATGCCAGCCGGTAATCGCGGTTGTCGTCTTCTATCAGATCGGTATCGGCTGTGATAATACCCCGTAAAAAATCGCCGAATGTAATATCTACCGGCGGGCAGTAATCAAGCGCCCTGATACACATATTGAGCACATGCTGGGCTGTTTTAGATGCTTCAGCAGCCAGCCTGTTTACCAGATCGGGATTCAACTCACCCTGGGGCAGTATACCAGATCCGTTGCTGGCAATCCGCAGGAGGTCACCAATACGGCTTTTATAGATGGAAAGAAATGCTTCGAAGATAGCCGACACCAGTATGGAGCCACGCTGGTGCGGTTCCATGATGGTACGGTATTCATTACCCGTTGGCACTTTGGGCGTCCACTTCTTAGTCTGGGGATCAATAGTACCGATCGCATCGCGTAAAGCGCCATAATTACCAATAGCAATCCCAAACTCCTGGGCCAGTTTTCCTAACAGGTTCTGCGATGTGAGGTCTCCGCGGGTAGCGGCAATCTGACTCTTCAGCACATTTGTAAAAGTGAAATGCTGAAACAGGGCCACAATATCTGAAAACGCTTCATGAAAGGCCAGTACATCTGAATTGCTGTTCTCAATATAGGTACGATGCAACCCATCGAGAATGGCATGTGTCGTTTCATGGGCGATGATATCATGACTGAGGCAGGTAAACGTGAGATTATCGGGCATCTGCAGGGTTACATCGGCCGGCCGTGCAGCGAAATAACCAAACAGCAACGCTTTCTTTTGGGGTGAATAAAAGGCGTTGGCCTCGCGCATGGCATGAGGATATATCCGAAGTGTGGGCACATACTCATCTACAATCTTTCGCTTGACCGTCCCACCTTTTTTCTTCCGGCCCGGAGTTTTTCCATCTTCCGCTATTTCTTCTTTTACTACCTGCCGGGGGCTCCACAATACGGGGCGTCCAAGGCCGGCTTCAAAATTTTTTATAGTAGTCATCGCTACTGCATATACCATCTGCTGGTGAAACTGCGGATTACTGCCTGAAGGGGTTAGTCCATCCTGTGCCAGAATATAGGGATGATCCAGATCTACCGGCGCGTAAAACTTATCTACAGTAGGATCATAATCGATCACTTCCACATATTCGCCCACAGGACCCGGATGGAGTTTCTTTTCCGGATCTGCATCATCCCTGTCTTCCCAGGGTACTTTGTAGGTAATATCGTTTATCAGGGCAGTATCCAACTGCAATGACAAAGAGGGGTCAAAGGCATAACCTCTTAATTTGCGGAAAGGCGGTTTTCTGATCATATTAAAACAATGATGGACAATAAAGCTTTACCTGCAATTCTGTTAATGCCTGCGCCTGTTTAATCAGGCAATCTACCTTACGGCGACTCAACGCGGTAAGGTTGGTACCCACATTACGCGCTATCTCTTTCTCCTCGTCTGTAGGTTTGGGAATAGCGGCATAATCGAGCCTGCGTTTGAGATACACCTCAATCTCCTCTTTGTATGCACGTGGATCAGCAACCCATTCCGGCGGCAATGCATGTGCAGCTATAACCTGCTGCGTGACCTGTTTCTTTGCCAGGTTTTCAATGAAACCAGGAATACAGTTCTCCACGTCCCACGCCAGGGAGAAATAAGCAATTTCCTTATTCGCAGTACCGGCATTGTCATACACATTCTGTACCATCTGCGCTTTTTTGATACGTGCCATGAATACGTTCACCGTTTCAATCAGCAGGGAGATCGTATTGCTGAATTTCATTTCCCCGGTCGACCCGCCACCGGCATCGCTGGTAATAATAATATCGCAGGCATACCGCCCCGTTACCACTACCTTATGAATACCCTGGTTGTCGTATACTCCACCGTCTACCAGCAACGGATGGTACTCCTTTGCCTGATCCTGATTCACAAAAAACTGCCGGTCTATTTTTACCGGTGTAAAGGCAAATGGCACACAACTGGATGCCATTACTGCACGGGCAACAGGAAAATTGCCGGCGCTGAACCGCACCGGTTCCTTTAAGAATTCATAGGCAGAATCGCCCATCCACTTTTTTGAAAAAGTAAATGGCCTTGCTGTCTGCAGATTGGTCGAACCCACTACCAGCACCGGATGATCGGGCAACTGACCCAGGGTTTTGCCGTTGTAAAAAAAACGGTCATAAATTTTTTCAATCAGCTTACTGACAGGAAAAATATAAAACTGAAACTTCAACAGTAGCCATATCCACATCACCAGCAGCAGGGGAAACAGCCAGGCATAACAGGTAAAAAGCGAATAAAAAGCTGGTCCCAGAAAAAGTAATGTAAACAGTATTAACCGAAGCATAAGCCACGAAAAAATAACACGACTGACTACATTTTTCCGCTGTAATCCGTTGTACAGTCCATTATAAAAACTGTCGAAGTCCTGCGACGATGCAGCATATGCTGCGCCGGTAATTGAGCCGCCGGAAATAGTGGAAAGAATATCGATACGCGAAAGCAGACCCAGTTCATGCAGCTTATGAAGTGTTCCCAGATGAAAAGCAGTGGCACGATAGCCACCCCCAGACAGCGCCAGACCCACGCGCGGGGCAGATGATGGCATAAGGTATAATGGTTTAAGGTAAGAGAAAGGTCAGTAAAAAAAACTGAACCAGCAAGGGGAAAAACCCCGTGAAATATAATTACCGGGTAAGTACTAGCTGCCAGTCTTTTACACCTCCGCCCCACACCTGAGCCCCACTGCCGGCAAAAATTATACGATACTCGCTGACAACCATGTCAGCAAAAAAGCAGCATCCTTCAACGAAGGTGTTGCACTCATCTCCGACCTGTTTGTATTTCTCCTATGCGCTGGTTTACTGGCAACCGGCGTTATTGCCGCATAACACCTAGCCTACGGCAGGGAGTAAAAATATCTGTAAGAATCCATCTACATACCTGTTATAACAAAGCATATCGCCCACCGGCGACCAGTTAACGGCACCTGTTACCGGGCTGCAACGTTCACCAGTGATTGTTAACTGCCGGGTTTGGCCATCGGCCAGGCGGGTCACCTGCACCTCACCTCCTGCAACATATGCCACCCATTTACCATCAGGAGAAAAATTGAACGGTCCTTCTATTGATTGGGGCAGCCTGGTAAGCTGTACGGGTTTCCCGCCATTGGGCGAAATACCCCAAAGCTGTACGATACCGGTTGTATCTGCTGCCAGAAACCCGATAAGCGAGCCATCGGCAGTTGAACGCAACCAGTGGCGGGGTGATGCTGCTACTCCCTTTTCTGTAAAGCTGATCCGGCGTTGCCGGATCAAAGGAGGTACCTCAGGCAACAGTTGGGTAGTGCCGGCATAAGCAGTATTATTATAATCGATTAAAAGGGGATCAGGGATATCGGCTACAAAAATCTCTGTCTTCTTATTACCTGCTGCATCCAACAGTTCGCCCTGAAACGCGATGGCCCGGTATTGCCGGACTCCATCTGGTTTCATATACCCGTTTTCTCCAATCCAGCATTCATCAAAGGCACGGCTGATTTCATCCGTACCAGGAGTGGGTTCTTTGACTACGCGTGAAACCAGCACTGCATACATTGCACCATTTTTATTTTCACAGTCATCTGCATCTTTTACCTGTACCGGCCGCGGAAACATAACCGCAACTGTACGCGTGTCGGTAATGCGGCTGTCTGTTTTTACCTGCTCACTGAGTATATGATCATTGTAGGTAAAACTAACCCACTGACCATCGCCGCTCCATGTATGCGCATGGGTGCCGCCCCGCAGTGCACCTGGCGTAAAGGGAGGCACTATATCTCTTGCATCCATCCACACGGGCTTTTGCGGCTGATCTACCGCTATAGCAATTCCTGTTCTGCGGGTAAACGAATAAGGCCTGGTCTCATCGGCATTCTGGATACCACCTAAAAACAATACCTTTTTGCCATCGGGAGAAAAAGTGGCGGCGCCCACCCCCGGACCATGAATCGTTTGATGACTGGTCTGGTATAGCAGCACATCTTCACGGGTGCAGGTATTTATCATCCTGATCTCTGCATTAGCTGCCAGCTCTGCATCTTTATTGCGAGCATCATATACAATCCACCGGCCATCGGGAGAAAAACACTGGGTACTATTTATGCAATGCCCGGAATTGTTTTGTGTAAGCTGTATCTCCGGTACGGGAAGCGGTTGAAATAAAAACATGACAACGACAGAGAGATTTAAAGATGGAGAGAATAATGTGCTAGTTTGCTAATGTGCTGATGAAATTTGAAAATTTGAAGATTTGAAGATTTGAAGATGAGAGGATAATGTACCAGTTTGTTAATGTGCTGATGTGCTAATGATTTTGTTATTTACAAAATATCCTTTCACCTTTTATACCTTTAAACTTTTTAAACTTTTCTATGCCACACACTGCTTATTATACTTCCGCTTGTATTCAAACGGCGTAAGTCCGGTAAAACGTTTGAAGTGGCGATAAAAGTTTGACACATTATTGAATCCGCATTCATAACAGATAACACCTATCGCATACCGGTCTTCGATGATCATGCGGCAGGCATGGCTGATGCGTATTTCCGTAAGAAAGTCAAGAAAAGTTTTATTGGTCATCGATTTGAAATAGCGGCAAAACGAATTCACACTAAGGTTGGCAATCACGGCTATTTCGTCAAGATTAATATCCTTCTTAAAATTAGTGAGCGCATAAGCGATCACACTGTTGAGACGGAGCGACTCGTGATCAGTAACTTTGTAAAAAGCGTGTGCAGAAGCGATCGTTGTCACTTCTTCTTTCTCACTGATAATCTGCAGTATTTTCAGCAGATAAAGAATACGCTCAAACCGTCCGGCCGTACACAATTCAATCATGAGCTGCCTTATCTGTTCTGCCGATTCGCCATGAATCAGTAATCCTTTTTTTGCTGATTCAAAAATGCGGGGTATCAGGTATGCTTCGGGTAACTGAAAGAACTCTTTGCCCAGGCAATTGGGCGAAAACTGGATCACAATGGCTTCAACAGCATAATCAGACTCATCCGTGAGTTCCTGCTCTTTGGCACGCCAGCCATGCGGCAGATTTTCTCCCAGCAACACCACCTCACCGGCGGTAAAATGAGATACATTATCACCTACCAGCCTGATGCCTTCTCCTTTTATTACATACTGCAATTCCAGTTCCGGATGGTAATGGAGCAGTTTGCCAAAATTGGGCAACTTGTCGTGCCGTACAGAAAATGAACTCTGCAGTGGCACCGCCACTTTGTGAAAATGGGGTTTCATATGCAAGCTTTTTCAGAATTACTTCCTGCTGCAGCCAGCCGGGAGAACCTTAATGATTATACGAATTTATTATTCGCTTTCTGTTGTTTATAGTGCAATCGTTCCTACGAATTTAAGGTTTATACTTATCTGAAACAAGCATTTACAGGGGAAAAAATCGTTTATCCACCTTTGCTTTCATGGCGTGCGCAGAAGCATCCGGAATATTCATTTTATGGTAAGATTGTATAAAAAATGGGCGATAATGTGCAACCTGCATGCGGATCGGGGCTCGAATTTTGCACGCTTCTATGATAGTTCTTTTTACTCCAGAAACAAGCAGGTCGTTTTATAACGGGCATACCGTTTTGCACTCAGCGCAGCACGGTCGCGGTTAGGATAATAGGTGTCGCTAAAACCGGTCCCCATTGCCTTCATAGCTGCCGACACATCTTTGTGCACACCTGCAACCGTAGCTGCCAGCATAGCCGCACCGGCAGCGCATATCTGTGAAGCAGCACTCACCCGTATCTCCATATCCAGCACATCGGCCAGCGTTTGCATCACAAAAGGGGATTTGTGCGGTATGCCGCCGGCAGCAATAATACCTTTCACTATCACGCCTTCTTCGGCAAAGCGTTCTACAATACGTTTCGAACCAAAGCAGGTAGCTTCTACCAGTGCTGCATATACGCGTGGCGCATCAGTACCTAATGACAACTGGGTAATTGCGCCTTTTAGCAACAAATTCACATCGGGTGTACGTCGCCCGTTAAACCAGTCTACCGCCAGCGGGCTTTCCTCATTCCACAGGAGCTGAGCCGCCTGGCTGTCCAGTTCCCTCAACAAGCCATCTGCAATCGCTTCTCTTGTTTCGGCCGACACGAGCTTCAAAGCCGCAGGCACCTGTTGCAATGGCCAGATCAACAGATGGCGCATCCATGCATAGACATCTCCAAATGCAGACTGTCCTGCCTCCAGACCGATCATACCCGGAATAATAGAACCGTCTACCTGTCCGCAAATGCCACGAATAAATTTCGACCCGAATTCTTCCCTGGGTACTACCATCATATCGCAGGTAGAAGTGCCCATGATACGTGTCAGAAATCCTGCTTCTATCTGGGCACCAATCGCACCCACATGCGCATCAATAGCTCCTATACCCACTTTCACGGCAGCAGGTAAACCCAGGCGCTGCGACCATTCTGTGGTGAGCATACCGGCGCTTTCATCTGCACTATACGTCTTCCTTTGCATCTGTGCTGCCACCGGCTCCAGCAATGGATCTACTTTTTTAAAAAATGCAGTCGCCGGAAAACCTTCATGTTCATCGGCCCATAATGCCTTATGTCCGGCCGCACATACATTTCGCTTCAGATCGGCCGCCTTTTTTCCACCAGTAAGCAAAAAAGGCATCCAGTCACAATGCTCCACCCAGGTATAACACTGCTCACGTACCCGGATATTGTTGCGCAATGCATACAGCATCTTTGCCCAGAACCATTCGGATGAATACAAACCGCCCGTATATTTCAGGTAATCGACAGGCCAGGCGGCTGCGTGTTCATTGATCTCACCAGCTTCACTGATAGCTGTATGATCTTTCCATAAAAAAAACATGGCATCCGGATCTTCTTCCATTCCGGGAAGCAACGCTAGCGGTGTACCTGCTTCATCCACTGCAACGGGTGTGGAGCCGGTAGTTGTAATGCTGATCGATAACACACTGCCGGCAACTGCCGCTCCGGCTGCCTGTACACAGCTACGGACAACATGCTCCATTCCCTCTATATAATCGAGCGGATGCTGACGAAATCGGCTGGCTGCAGCATCACAATATAGCCCTGCCTTCCAGCGCGGATATTCAAATACTGCCGAAGCCAGTTCTCTCCCGTTTTGCGCATCTGCCAGCACAGCCCGTACCGAGTCGGTTCCGAAATCAAGTCCGATGCAATACATAGATCGATTTATTAACGATGGGTTGGTTAGAATTCATTACCGGTACAAAGGGCCGTAATTGGAACAGGCCCGGTAATCGGCGCCTTCTGTGTTCATACCATAAGCATTCCAGGCCGATGGTCGGAATATTTTTTCATCGGGTACATTGTGCATACATACCGGAATACGCAGCATAGATGCGAGTGTAATGAGATCCGCTCCGATATGGCCATAACTGATAGCCCCGTGATTGGCACCCCAGTTGAGCATTACATTGTATACTTCGGTAAAACAGGGGGAACTTGTGAGCCTTGGCACAAACCAGGTAGTAGGCCATGTTTTATCTGTACGATCATCGAGTATTTTATGTACGTTACCGGGCAGATCAATGGCCCAGCCTTCTGCAATCTGCAATACAGGCCCCTGCCCTTTTACCAGGTTAATACGGCACATGGTGACAGGCATTTCTCCCCGGGTAAGAAAATTGGATGAATATCCGCCACCACGGAAATAATCTCTGTTAGCGGGATACCAGGTAGTAGCATTCAGGCAATCTTTTGCTTCCTGCTCACTGATCTCCCAGAAAGGCTTCATGGCAGGGGCACCGTTTTTC
>JAGODE010000128.1 GCA_017998385.1 Chitinophagaceae bacterium
CTTCAGGGGCTGGTAAAGCCTATTGCCGGCCAGGCGCTTAATATTCGCTTAACATTGGCATTACAATTCCATAATCAGCCAGTAACATGCCGGTAATATCAGCAGCCGTCCTTTGCCGGAAATTTCTGCTATGCGATTAAGGCTGTTACTGCTCTTTTTGTTGATAGGAACCATGGCTGCCCAGGCCCAGATAAAACTGACGGGTAAGGTAGTCAACGCCAAAAATGAACCTATTGCCGGAGCTTCCGTTAAAATTGTGGGTGCTGCCGGTGGTACTACCACCGATGTGGAAGGGCGCTACTCCCTCACACTTACTCCGAATAAAAAATACGAGATCGAATTTTCGGCTATCAGCTATGCCAGCAAACTCATCAATGAAGTAGAGGTTGGCAATGGCATGGACAATGAGCTGAATGTAGTGCTGGAGTTTGCCGCCAAAAGTATGGAAGGGGTAGTGGTAAAGGCTACTTCACGCCGCCAGGAAAGCACCAACGCCCTGCTGGCTTTTCAGAAAAACAATATTGCCCTCTCCAGCGGCATCGCAGCCGATTTCATCCGCCGCACTCCTGATAAAAACACAGGCGAGGTACTGCGCCGTGTAAGTGGTACTTCTATTCAGGATAATAAATTTGTGATCGTACGTGGTCTGAGCGACCGGTACAACTCTGCCTTCATTAATGGCGCTCAGCTGCCCAGCTCCGAGCCCGATAAAAAGGCATTCTCTTTCGATGTGATCCCCTCACAGCTTATAGACAATATTATTATTAATAAAACAGCCACACCTGAACTCACTGGTGAGTTTGCCGGTGGTCTGGTGCAGGTAGTTACAAAAGATATTCCCACAAGCAATCAACTGATCTTCGGGGCCAGCCTGGGCTTCAACACACAGTCTGCGTTCAAGGACTTTTACAGCAATGAGCGCGGCAATACCGACTGGCTTGGTTTTAGCGACCGTTCGCTGCCTGGCGCCTATCCTAAAAGATATTCAGTCTATAATTCACTGAGCACTGCTGATAAGATTGGAGTGTCGAAGGCTTTTCGTGACGATGTGTACAATCAGGTACAATCTAATGCAGGCCCCATTCAGCAATACAATCTCACCTGGGCCAATGTGGTAAAGTCCAAAAACAATGCATCGTTTGGTTCTGTAATCGGTGTTACGTACCGCACATCCAAATTGCTGTACGATGCCAGCAAATACCTGCCAGACTTCTTCGACTATCATGACCGGCAGAATAAATACACTGTAAACTGGGGTGCTGTAGCCAATTTTGCGTGGACCAAAGGCCGCCACAAGATTGCCTTCAAGAACCTCTTCAACCAGCTGATGGATGACAACTATTATGTACGCTCTGGTCTCAACCTCGACAATATCCAGGATATTTCACTGCGCAGCAGCGTCCTCAATCAGCGCAGCCTGTACAGCAGCCAGCTCGAAGGAACCCACCAGTTCTTTAAAGACATCAAAGTAACCTGGAATGTAAACTATGCATTCAACAGCAAACAGCAGCCCGATCTGCGTGTACAAACCTATAGCCGTACTCCCAATACAGCTGAGCCTTATGTACTCAACCTTCGGGGCAACAATACTAACCGCTTTTTCAGTGATCTGACCGATCATACATTCGGCTATAATGCTTCAGTGGCTATTCCTTTTGTAATGGGCTCGCAGAAGCAAATGCTTAAAGTAGGCGGTGCAGCTACAGTACGTCTCCGCGATTTCCGCGCTATCATCCTGGGGTACAGAGAGCCGAACGACCAGAGCCTGAATGTACTGCCGTATGATCAGGTATTTAACCATAACAACTTCAGCGAAAACGGATATTACTTCAATACCGATCTGCAAAACCCTTCAGACCGCTATTATGGTGTGTCTGCACTGAGTGCAGGTTATATTATGTTTGACAACAAGCTCAATGACAAACTGCGCCTCGTATGGGGTAGCCGCTTCGAGTACTTTGAGCAATTTCTGAAGTCAAATACCCTTACTTCCGATAAGGCGTCTGTTATCAATACCGACAAATTTGATGTGCTGCCTTCTGCCAACCTCACCATCAGTCCCAATAACAAAACCAATATCCGGATAGCCGGTTCACGTACAGTAGCCCGCCCGGAGTTTCGTGAAATCGCTTCTTTTGCGTTCTTCGACTTTGAGCAACTGGCCTCTGTATCGGGTACACCCGGACTTAAACGCAGCAGCATTCTCAATGGCGATCTGCGTTACGAATACTATCCGAAGGCCGGCGAAGTGTTGTCGCTGGGAGCATTTTACAAAAATTTTGCCGACCCCATTGAGCTTCGCCTGAATGAGTCGAGCACCGGTAGCCGTCGTCAGTATGAATTCCAGAATGCCGAAAAGGCTGACCTGGTAGGCGTAGAAGCCGAGTTCAGAAAAAGTCTTGGATTCCTGTCGGCGAATGCCGAGTGGCTGGAGCGCCTGTACTTTAACGGGAATGCTTCTGTTATCTTCTCTAAAGTAACCCTGGGCAATACAGATGCATCCGGCAATAAACTGCCTGCTACCAACCGTCCGCTGCAGGGACAAAGCCCTTACCTGGTAAATGCCGGTCTGCAGTATGATGCTGAAAAGGGAACAAACATCTCTATCCTCTATAACCGCATCGGTCAGCGACTGTCGCTGGTAGGTAATACACAATTTTCAGACATCTACGAAAAGCCGCGCGATCTTGTTGACTTCCAGATCTCACAAAAAGTATTTAATAAAAAAGGTGAAGTACGTCTGACGGTAAGCGATATCCTGAATCAGAAAGTAATGACCTATCAGAATAAGAACAGCGCCAAGGCTTACAATGCCGGTACCGATATCATGTTTACATCTTATACACCCGGTACTACATTCACCATTGGTTTCAACTACAACCTTGATCTGAAAAAGAAATAATAAAAACTCAACAAAAAATACAAACTGTAATTAATATGAAAAAAGTCCTGTTAGCACTTGCCGTTGTCTCCGCCAGTTTTTCGGCTTGTGTAAAAGTCAATATTGACGATTCACTCACCAATAATGGCGGCACAGGCGGTAACACTGACTGTAATGATGGTACCAAAGAAGAACAGATCATCTGCAGCAAGATCATCACTGGTCAGATCACAGAGAATGTAACCCTGCCCAAAGGCAAGTACATGCTGAAAGGGTATGTATATGTATCGAATCGTGCAGTGCTTACACTGGCTGCCGGTTCTGTAATCGTAAGTGATACTGTCAGCAAAGGAGCCCTGATCGTTGAGCGTAACTCACGCCTCTATGCAGAAGGTACTGCTGCCGAGCCTATCGTATTTACATCAGGCAAAAAGCCCGGTGATCGTAAACCCGGCGACTGGGGTGGTATCATCCTGCTGGGCAATGCACCTACCAACCATGCCACTACACCTACTATCGAAGGTGGTGTAAACGCCCAGTATGGTGGCAGCATCGCTGCAGACAACAGCGGTTCACTGAAATATGTACGGATTGAATTTGCCGGTATCGCTTCTGACCCCGGTTCAGAGATCAATGGTCTTACACTCGGTGGTGTAGGTAGTGGTACTACACTGGAAAATATCCAGGTGTCTTTTGGTAATGACGATGCGTATGAGTTTTTTGGCGGTACTGTCAATGCCAAAAACCTGGTAGCATTTGCCACTGCCGATGACGACTTCGATTTCGACAACGGTTATTCCGGTCGTATTCAGTTTGCCGTATCCTGCCGCAAGCCTGACTTTGTAGATCCGGGCGATGCCGGTAATGGTATTGAGTGCGACAACAATGCCGGTGGTACTACAGCTACTCCGCGTACACGTCCGCAACTCAGCAATTTCACCATCATTGGCCCCAACAGTGCCACTGCTGCTGCCAATCACAATTACTCCAACCGCTGGCGCCGTGCCACGCAGTTTGTATTGCGTAATTCTATCCTGATGGGCCATCCCGATGCAGGATTCTCTATGGAAAGTGATGAAACCCTGAATGACTATTATACCAACAATATTTCAGAGTTTAAGAATAACCTGGTTCATGCGGAGAATAATCCTTACCGCAGCAACAACAGCGCACTGGTTTCAGCAGCCCAGATAAAGGCCAAGGCTGAATCAGAAGGCTGTATCACTTATACTAATATTGCTGACATTCAGCTTGAAAGCCCCTTCTATTCTACAAACCCCAACTTCCTACCCAAGTCTGGCTCACCCGCTCTTTCGGGTACCGACTTCACAGGAATGACCGGTTTCACAGCAGTAGCTTACCGCGGTGCATTTGGTACTACCAACTGGACTGCCGGCTGGACCAACTGGGATCCTCAGAATACAGTTTATTAATCAGTACTAACTGTTGTATAAGTAAAAGCCCCCGGATACGGGGGCTTTTGTATTAATGTTTGGGTAAATAAGCGTACGCTATTTCATAAGGAGTCTTCCGGAGCGATGGAAGCATTTCGCCCAGCGCCAGATCATCTTTTTGCGGAGTGGGCTCACAGATGGTGTATTTGCGGCCATTGTACTCAATGGTTTTCCCTACAGGCTTATCAAATTGTACAGCGATGGTAACATGTTGCGGGTAACTTAAAACCAGCATCGGCAAATTGTAAATCTCTTTAACGAGATAAAAGAAAAGGGCTGCCCTGTCTTCACAGTCACTTTGATCATATAACAGCGTCTGTTCCGGACTTAATCTTTTTTCGGTACCGAAGTTTTCATTATCCGGCTGAAAGAGAAAAGCATAACGGGTAAAGCGCATGAGATAATCCACGCCATTTTTTACATTCATAGCAGCTACATTCCCGCGCAATGCAGGAATAAGTGACCTGTATGTTTCGCGGCTCATGGGAATATTAAAATAATATTCATAGTCCACAACCGGATAATTGGCAAACAGCGTCTTTACTTCCGGATTGACCCTTACCTTGAAATTATATTCACTCTGATAATAGTTGAACTTCAGGTCCTTTTCCTGGTAACTGGTCGTTGTAAAATCAGGAAGCTGTGTCACCTTATACGAGAAACCCCTGGCTGTATCAGAAACGGGAAGGGGAACCTCTTCAAAATGATCCCGTACAGGGTCAATGTTTTTATAATCATGAAAATTAAGACAGACATACTGCCTGCCATGGCTCAGCCTGCTGGGTATATTATAAATGTGCTCATTGCTTTGTACGTAAAAGAGCATTTTGTTGCCCGCGATAGTGAGTATAGCACCAAAACCCGTACGGGTCAGCAGGTACCATTTATATAGCGTGTACCGGTTGTAATTATTTAGTTTGGGACTGATCTGTTGTGTTGTTTTACGGATCAGCTGATAAAATAGCCAGTCATCGGGATTATGTTTTTGCCGGTATGCCTGCAGGCTGCTGATGATATTGTCAAATGCAGCGGCATTTAAAGATTGATAAAAATGCTGAATGCTGCCTGTACTTAATGAGTCGGTAAAATCGATAACAGCAGCGGGGTTAACAGTAAAACTGACGGGCTCCCCAAAAAAATCAAACTGGTAGGCCACCGCTTCGCCCCGTGCATAACTGCGGGGTATCATGGCTGCAAAGACCAGGCAAAGTGATATGAGCGTGCGTTTTATTTTCACAGGCAACAAATGCATTCTAAAGTTATAAAACTTAACAATTAGATAATATTAAGTTTTTTAAGCCTCAGAATCATTGTTTTATGAAAAAAAGACCGCTCCGGTGCGAATTAATGCTCTCATAATTTTGTGGTAACAGTGCTGTAATACAGGCCGTGCATCTTTGCATCAGTTCTTTCTACACCGTCGTTCCTTAATTGCTGATGGGTTAGCAGTTCTCCATCGCAGGCAATTTTCTCATGCAGTTACCACCCCGTCCTGGACAGCAGATCACGCGGGGTGGTTTTTTTATGCCCCCTGGTCTGTCTGAGACAGACCAGGGCATAAAAAAAGACAGACCAGGGGAAATTAATTAATCCAAAGCTGGTTGCTGCTGTAAGGGTATTGGCCAGTAAGATGCCAGGTCTGCCGGTTCACTGGCGGCTGGCATAGATGAAGGCTGATCGTGATGTAATGCAAAGAGGTAGTCGAGGCTCTCAGGAATACTATGGCGGTAATCTACTTCCAGATTCTGTGTACTGTTCATCCACCGTTTAAAATGATTGGGAAAATCATCGTCAATACGATCCAGGGTGCTTATGCCCATCTGGGCCAGCGCAGCAGCATTGCATTGTTGTTCGTACTGGCTGCGGATAGGAATGGCCATTATCTTTTTCCGGAGGTGAAGCGCTTCGGCCGGCGTTTCAAAACCTGCACCGGTAATAATGCCCCCGCAATTAATAAGACTCTCATTAAATAATGTTTTATTTACGGGCATCAGTGTAATATGGCCCTGCTGCTGTATTTGTGAAATACCGCTGCAGAATGCCTGGAAACGGATGTCGCTAAAAGGTGCCAGCAGTGCGGTCAGTTCGCGCTGGCACCAGGCTGGCAGATACACGGTGATATAACCGTCATTACGGGGTTCGGCATTCAGGATATCCTGTTTAATCACAGGAGTGAAAATAAAATCATCATACCGCTGAAAATGTAATCCTACATACGCGCTGGCACGTGCATATTTTCTCAGCACCATCTCACCCGCTTTACTGGTACGCTCAGGACGCGGCGTTCGGGCCGACTGAAAACTGGCCTGGTGACCAAAATTGATTGAGCGTATTTTCTTACGCGCACAGGCAGCAGCTGTAATAAATTCAAAGTCGTTGATGACCAGATCATATTTTTCAACGGGCAGATCACGGATTTCCTTGCGCAGCCTTAGTGGGGCAAAACGTTTCAGCATTTCGATATAATCAAGACCTCCTGCACAATTGTAAAAGAGGCTGAGGCCTTTGCTGCGGTAACGTACCGGCGCATCAAGCGGGAGATTACTGTTGCTGCCACTGAGAAAGATATCTACCTCTCCGTATTGACGTAAGTGAGGTAAGAGTTCCATGGCACGGCTGATATGGCCATTGCCGGTTGCCTGCACAGAATAGAGTATACGCATATTAGTAGTTGACAGTTGACAGTGGCCAGTATACAGTGATCATTAGCACATTATCACACTAGCACATCAGCACATTCATAACAGTGAGTGCAGATAAATAGCAATTTCATTAGTCACCACATCCGGTTTCAGCCTTGTGATGGTAGTTTTTTCGGGTTTCATCACGCCTGCATCATAGGTGTAGAGGTGCCAGTCATGGTCATAATATTCCAGTGCTGTCATATGTTCCACCCAATCGCCCGAGTTGAGATAAGTGACCGTTCCTTTATCATTGCTAAATACTCTCTTTTGTGGCTGATGAATATGACCGCAGATCACACAATCATATTTTTTTTCAATGGCCAGCTCGGCTATCATCGTTTCAAATTCATCGATCTTCACTACACGTTTGTGAAACTGCTCCATCACTTTGCGTGAAAGGGAAACTTTTTCGCGGCCAACGAAGCGCAGCATCCGGTTTGCCAGTTTATTGAATCCGAGCAGCATGGCATATCCATTGCTGCCCAGTTTACCCCAGAACTTTGCCTGTCCCTTACTGGTGTGATCAAATACATCGCCATGAAATATCCAGGTCATCTTTCCATTGATCTCTATCACTACTTTATCCATGAGCTGAAAATTGCCCAGGTGCAGGTCGGTATATCGCCGCAGCGCCTCATCGTGGTTACCGGTAATGTAGATGATGCGTGTGCCATTGGCCAGCAATTGAAATATTTCCTGGATAACCTGTATATGTGCAGCAGGGAAGTAGTGTTTGCTGAATTGCCATCCATCCATGATATCGCCATTGAGGATAAGTAACCGTGGTGAAATGGAGCGCAGATAAGTGGCAAACTCTTTTGCCCGGCAGGCGTATGTGCCCAGGTGCAGATCGGAGATGACCACTACTTCAACGGGACGTTTTTGCATGCAAGAGGTTTCATAAAACTAACCACCGAATGTAAACTCAGCATTAACAGGGGATTAAGGGAATGTGATGAATAGTTATTACTGATCAGTGGTCGGTGGCTGGTGGTCAGTGGTCAGAAAGAAAAGTGATGGATTAAAATGGCAGGCACTTATAACTTAATACTTAGAACAAATTACTGACTACCAGCCACCGGCCACTGGCAACTGAACTTCACGTTTTAATGACACTTCCTTAACACCCCGGTCATATATCCTTGCTTTCTTTGACAAACCGATACACAGTGAAACTTACTTCGTTGCTGGCTCTGCTGTTGCTGATACTACCGTCGGCACAGCCGCTTCCTCCCGTTTGTCCTGTGACCATTCCCCAACAACCGGTGCACAATCTTATCGTCGTTACTATCGATGGTTTCAGGTGGCAGGAATTATTTACAGGGGCAGATGAAGATCTGCTTAATGATCCACGTTATACAGCAGACACCTCCACCATGCAGCTCATGTATGGAGGTTCTACTGCTGCCGAAAGGCGTCAGCGCCTGCTGCCGTTTTTCTGGAATGTGATTGCAAAACGCGGACAACTTTATGGCAACCGGCAACTGGGCAGCCGCGTCAATACAGCTAACCTTTTTAGTGTGTCTTATCCCGGATACAATGAGATATTTACAGGCACTACCGATCTCAGTATTTCTTCCAATGCACGTAAGCTCAACAGCAGGATCAATGTGCTGGAGCATCTGGACCGGCAACCCGGATTTGCGGGTCGTGTAGCAGCATTTACATCATGGGATATGTTTCCCTATATACTCAACCAGGAAAGGAATGGCCTGCCTGTAAACAGTGGCTATGCTTCTTTACACGATACACTCCCTTCCGCCACAACCTATGCAGTAAACAGGCTGCAGGAAGATATTATTCAGGAAAAAGGAGGTACGCGGCATGATCAGCTGACTTATATAGCCGCACGTGAGTATTTGCAGGCACATCAACCCCGTGTATTGTTTCTGGGTCTTGGAGAAACCGATGAGTATGCCCATCGCGGCAACTATGACCGATATCTGCAGCAGGCCACCCAAATAGATCAGATGCTGGCTTCTCTGTGGCAATGGATACAGACCACGCCCGGTTATAAAGACAACACGACCTTACTTATAACCACCGATCATGGCCGGGGCAGCAAAGACAGCAAATGGACATCTCACAGCGCTTTTATAAAAGGATCTTCACAAACATGGCTGGCACTTATGGGACCCGGCCTGCCTGCACTGGGCGAAGTAAAAGAAAGCCGGCAAATCTATCAGCAGCAACTGTCGTCGGTGATGGCCGCCTTGCTGGGCGAGCGGTTTGGTAATAGTGTGCCTGTAGCTGCCAGATGAAACTATACCGTCAGGCCATAGCCACCCGGGCAAATAAAGTGCTCAGATAGATCCAGAGTAAAGAGAAGAAAATATGCATGATGGTTTCGAATCGCCGGCCTCTCCAGAGCGAGGGTGAGTAATAGAAAAACTGAATCAGGCATCTCAATAACCAGAACAAACACAATCCTGCGGCAACATATTTACCCAGTTTTGTTTCCAGCAGTTCATGCGGTACCATCAGGCAAAGCAATCCCATCAGCGCTACTGTGATGCCGATAAAAAACGTATGCACATACATCATCTGCCGGTTGATGAGACTAAGCGGTTTCAATTCTTTTTTCCATTCAAAATAGCCGGGAAAAAATGCATGGAAAATACCCAACAGGATTAGCAACAAACCGGTAGCCTTAAGCTGTATGATCAGCATAGGTAAGTACAATTAAGTGAATAAACGGGTTAATCTTTTTTCTGCTCGTGATCTGCAAACCTGCATCCTGAAATGTATTTTTCCAGGAAGTCCAGGATAAAAAATGAAAAGCGCCTATCGTGTAAGCCAAAAAATTGGGCAGGTCGCGCAGATGCTCGACTACTACAATCTTCCCGCCGGGTGATAAAGCGCTGCCGAGTGTGCGGAAAAAGGCTGCCCTTTCAGCATCATTCCTGATCTCATGGGCTGCAAGTATGAGCAAAATAATAGGGGCCTCATTTACGGGCAACGTTTCTGCGGTTGTGGAAATGGTTACGGTACCCGGAAAAGGCGGATAAACGTTGCGTGCACGGGCAATTGACCATTCGGTATGTTTTTTCGGATCATAGAAATCCACAACCTGCAGCTCATTTCCGGGATAACGGGCCTGAAGCAGCGCACTTGTTTCATCAAACCCCGCATGAATATTGACAATTGTACCGGTAGCAGGCAGAATGCCGTTGAGCCAGTTGAGTGAGTACAGGCCGGAAAGATCATAGACGTACCAGGATACAGATAAAGAAATAATAAGGGCCAGTGTTGCACCGGTTAGGAAGAGCAATAAAAGAAGAGCGGTAATACCATGTGTATACCGGTAGGCGATAGTCATGGCCGCGATCAGCAGGATTGCATACAGATAAAAATGCCAGTTAAACCAGACAATATGTTTTATTCCCAGCCAGGGTGGGCGGTTTATCAGCTGATTATATGCAGAAGATGATACCGGCATCAGGCGGAGAGATTTTTCGTGAGCGAAAGCAGCTCTGTACGTCCTTTCTTCCAGTGATAGGGAATGCCACTAACCAGAAATGCACTGGCCAGTTTTTTTTCAGCAAACGCCTCCTGTTGCAGCCATCCTACCTGTTCCTGTACGATGTTGATGGGTTGTGGTGTCCACGATTCGCGCACACCTTCTATGATCACTACCTGGTTCTTTTTTTCATCTACAGAGAAAGTGAAGGGTAATGGTCCTGCAAAACGGCGCGCCTGCTGCCAGTTCTCAAATACGGAACCGGCCGGTAGTATGGCTTCACTGCTGCAATCGGCCTCAATATGTATACATTCCTTTTTTGAAGAGACCAGTATCCGTTCGGCTGAATTGTTCATCTGCAGATCAGCCGTTTTGTAATGATAATGCGTAAAGAGGTTGCCGGAGAAACTCATGATACGTTTGTTGGTAACAGATCGGATTATATACAATCCGCGCAGCCTTCGGCCCCGCACATCTGTATAACGCACAAAAATGCGATAACCCGAAAGGATGAAATCCCGTCCCATCCAGACAGGAAAGCCGGCGGGCCGTAAGTGACGGGTTGATACAAAAGCAGCTGCAACAAATCCCCATTTTTCATTCCAGCTGTCAGGGGTCAGGCAACCGGGTATCGCAGGCTGCAGTGTACTTACCGGCAACGCATAGGTGAGTACCAGTGAATGGTCAAAAAATGTATCTACTGCAAAAGGATGAGCGCGCAGATTAAACATAGCTTATCGGACGGTTCATATAGCCGGCCAGTTTCTAAAATAATACAGATAAACGAGGAAAATAAACAGGGTGGCCAGCGCTGCATTCCACGGACCAAACAGCAACAGGTCTGAAGCGAGCATCAGCTCTATATTGTTCATAACAGCAACCGTAACTATCTGCAGTAGTCCGCAGCGTTTTGGCTTCCACCGGCTGAGAATCCAGAGCGCCATCAGTATTTCCAGGGCTCCTATAAGTTGGGTGATCCAGTGGGCATTTGACTGCCCCAGTATGCGGGCTACGATCTGCTCATGCCTGGGTACAGCGCCCAGCAATTTGCAAAACAGACCATTGATAAGCCATACCAGTGCCAGGGCTATCCGGATCAGCAGTCGCCAGCTAAAACCATCTGCGGGGTTGATAATGTTTTTTTCTAAAGATAATACTTGTTACTCTTTGCGCGTATCGAGTGTGAAGCCGATACTGGTTCCCACATCGGCACGGCTGCGCACATGAATGGTCTGGCCATGTGCTTCAATAATATGTTTGCAGATGGCGAGTCCGAGCCCGCTGCCTGTTACATCGAGGCTGCGGCCTTCGTCGGTACGGTAGAAGCGCTCAAAGATGCGGGGTAAATGTTTTTCGGGGATACCAATACCATCATCACTGATCTCAACCAGTATATGTTTACCATCGGTATTGTATATGCTTGCCGTGATATTACCATTTTGTTTGCCGTATTTGATAGAGTTTTCTACCAGATTGAGGACTACCTGGCGGATTTTTTCTTTGTCGGCAAAAACAGTGAGTGGCGACTCGCAACCTTTTTTGATCTGGCAACGGATATTTTTCTGTTCGGCCATGATAGAGATACTTTCAAAAGTTTCTCTGATCAGGTCCTGTATCACAAAATTCTGCTTGAACAGATTCAGTTCTCCCCGTTCCAGTTTCGAAATTTCGTCAAGGTCGTTGAGCAGGTTGGTCAGCCGCTCCACATTGGTGGAGGTTTTTTCGAGGAATTTGCGGTTCACTTCCGGGTTTTCCAGGGCGCCATGCAGGAGGGTGTCCACATATCCCTGGATTGCGAATACGGGTGTCTTGAATTCATGGGAGAGATTTTGCAGAAACTCTTTGCGGAACTGTTCATTGGCCCGCAGCAATTCGATCTCTTCTTTATTTTCAATGGCCCAGGCTTCCACATCCTGCCGCACTTCTTCGATCGATTTACGGGGCAGGATATATTTATAATAGGTCTCTTCGCGTTTGGTAGCCTTGGTCTGATAAATGAATTTATAGATGAGTTTGATCTTACGGTAAATAAACCGCTCCAGTACTATGGAGATCATCAGGTATCCGCCGAGGAGGATAACGAGAAATGAAATAAGTACAGGCT
>JAGODE010000399.1 GCA_017998385.1 Chitinophagaceae bacterium
GCACTTGCTTCCTGCCGAAGGCGAGTACTGGGATCCGGATCTGGCAAAGTTTACCGAAGCGCAGTGGAAAGAAAAAGTAAAGGAAATAAGCGAACTTGGTTTTGAATACCTGGTAATACAGGAGGTTGCACTGGATGGAAAATCTATTTATCCGTCTAAACTCGTACCGCAATACAAACTGGGTTGTGCAGACCCGCTGGAGGCTGTACTGGCTGCCGGCGATGAAGTGGGTATGAAGTTCTTTTTGAGTAATGATTTTTGGGATGATTGCCAGAAAGGAGAATTTCTGATGACTGACCCCGGCATAAAGAAACTGCGCAATGGCGCCATGGAAGAGATCGTTAAAAAATACGGCCATCATTCCAGCTTTTACGGATGGTATTTCCCTAACGAGTCTTACCTGATGCCTTATTTTGATGAGAAGTTCATTAAATATGTCAACGAGTGCTCGCATGTAGCACGCTCATTGCAACCGGCTTCTTTTAATCTCATTGCTCCCTATAATATTAAAGCCGAAAAGTCGGATGACCAGTTTGTAAAGCAGCTGGAACGCATGAATATTGATGTGATCGCCTACCAGGATGGCGTGGGTGTGAATCATACAAAGCTGGGTGAGCCTGCCAGACATTTCGAAAACCTGTATAAGGCGCATCAGAAAGCGGCCCGCTCCAGAATATGGGCAGATATGGAAGTGTTTTATTTCGAAAAGGGAACAAAAGACAACCTGCTGCCGGCCGATTTCGAGACCCGCATTCTGCAGCAGATGAAAGATCTGTCGCCTTTTGTAGACAAGATCCTTATCTATCAGTATATCGGTTGTTTCAATAAACCAGGCACTACTGCCTACGCCGGCCATCGCAACCAGGAGTCGGTAAGACTGTATAATCAGTACAAATCCTGGCTCGATAAACGAAATAAATCTGTAACGGGCGTATAATGCCTGCTGTTGAACCTATTAAAAAAAAGATTACATGAACCGGTTGATTTTTTCTTTCCTTACCCTGTGTCTGTTTTCTGCATGTGCGGAAAAGAGCGGTGATAATGCTACGTCGGGAACTAAAAAAGAAATAAGTAAAAAAGAGTTATTGGATAAAATCAAAGGAGGATGGGCTGGCCAGACTGTAGGGGTTACATTCGGCTGGCCCTCCGAATTTCGTTACCTGGGTACCTTTATCCAGGATTATGAGACCATTCGCTGGCACGATGATTATGTAAATGAGGCTATGACCACTTTTCCCGGCCTGTACGATGATGTGTATGTAGACCTCACTTTTGTAGAAGTATTTGAAAAGCTGGGCATAAATGCACCGCTCGATTCTTTTGCCGCTGCTTTTGCCGGTAAAAAATATGAGTTGTGGCATGCCAATCAGGCGGGCAGATACAATCTGCAGCAGGGGGTGCCGGCAGATAAATCAGGTCACTGGCTGCATAATCCGCATGCCGATGATATCGATTTTCAGATCGAAGCAGATTTTGCAGGGCTCATGAGTCCGGGTATGCCGGGAGCCGCCACCGCTATTGCCAATAAACTGGGCCGCCTGGTTAACTCGGGTGATGGATTGTATGGCGGCATATATGTGGCAAACCTGTATGCGCTTGCATTTGCCAACGACAATGTACCCTTTATCGTGGAGGAAGCTCTGAAAGCCATACCGGCACAGAGCAAGTTTTACCAGTGTATTGCCGATGTAATTGCCTGGCACAAAAAATACCCTGCCGACTGGAAGCAAACATGGTTTGAAATACAAAAAAAATGGGCCGAAGAAGATGGATGTCCCAATGGCGTCTTCCATCCGCTTAATATAGATGCAAAGTTAAACGCTGCCTATGTGGTTACCGGCCTGCTGTATGGTGAAGGTGATTTTACAAAAACACTGGAAATAGCCACCCGCCTGGGTCAGGACTCGGATTGTAATCCGGCTACAGCAACCGGTGTGCTGGGAGTGGTGAAAGGATACAGTAACATTCCCGAGTACTGGATAAAGCCATTACAGAAAGCAGAGCAACGCAACTTCTCCTATACAACACTTTCGCTGGAGAAAGTGTATGAGCTGGGGTATAAACATGCCCTGGCAAATATCGAAGCCAATAAAGGAGATGTATCAAAAGAAACAATCGTATTTCCTCAGCCCGAAATAATATCCGTACCCTTTGAAGAAAACTTTGCCGGTCATTATCCGCAGCAATTCATTCCGCTGGGAAAATATTTCTCCGATGAATTTAGTTTTGAAATGGAGGGTATTGGGTTTGTGATACGCGGGCATGCTGCCAAAAAGGTTGCTGATGCAGAAAATCACATCTTAAGGGCCGCACTGTTTGTTGATGACAAAGAAGTGGAGGTGGCTAATTTTCCAGCCGATGCTATCAGCAGCCGCACCGAATTATTCTGGCAATACAAACTCCCGCCGGGAAAACACCGCATACATATAAAGGTTCTTAATCCGCACCCTTCTTATGAATTCAGAACGGTCGATTGCCTGGTATATGGCGATAAGAAGAATATCGGACAAAGAAAGTAAGCGATAGCGGAATTTTACAGGAGTAGTTGACGAGAAATAAGCTGATAATGCCGGGAGGCGCACAAGCGTCTGCTGCATGCATGTCTATGTATTTTCTGAAAAACTGTATTGTTATGACAAGGCGCTGGTTTGTAAGTATGATGGTGATGCTGCTGTTGCCGGTAATTTCTATCGCGCAGTATGCTGCTGTGCAGGGTTATGTGCTGGATAAAGCATCAGGCAAAGGTATAGCGGGTGTGGTCGTGAGTGATGGATACAATGTAGCTGCCACCAATCTCAAAGGCCGGTATTCGTTTACCAGGCATCCGTCAGCGACTTTTGTGTTTCTTTCCGTGCCGGCCGGGTTCCGCATAGCGCATGCAGACGGGGTTCCTTCTTTTTATACCCAACTCACAACAGGCAGCAGCTATGATTTTTACCTCGAAAAAGAAACGGTGAGCGATCAGAAACACCTGCTGCTCGTGGGCGCCGATCCCCAGCCTATGACAAATGAAGACGGCAAAAAATGGTTGTCATTTGCGCAGCAATATTTTCAACCGGTACTCGAGCGGCATAAGGGTATTCCGGCCCTGGGTATCATGTGTGGCGATATTGTGGGTGACACACATGAGTTGTATAAAAATCATAAACAGGCATTGAAAGCAATCGGAATTCCTTTTTTCCAGGTTTTCGGTAATCACGATGCCGATTACGGTGCCCGCTCCGATGAAGGTTCGCAGCAGTCTTTCCGGGAAGCATTTGGTCCGGAATACTATTCGTTTAATAAGGGCCGCATTCATTACGTGGTACTGGATAATGT
>JAGODE010000129.1 GCA_017998385.1 Chitinophagaceae bacterium
ATACCTGCTTTTTGCAAAGCAGCTGTAAGCCGGGTACGCAATGCCGCTGCATTTGTACCGGCATAACGGTCACTGCCGAGGGTTGGGTCGCCGGCTGCTTTTATATATACATCACCATTCCACCCACTGGTCGTTTTTTTTCCGTTGAAATAAAAATCTGTTTTAAACCTGAAATCGCTACCCAGCAGGTCAAGCGCAGTGGCACTCGTCACTACTTTAAGTGTAGAAGCCGGCGCCAGTCCCATACGCGCATTATGCGCAAGCACCGTTTTGCCCGTAGCCGCATCGATCACGTACAGCGATACGGCGGCATTTCGCAGTTGCCCATCGGCCAGAAATGTCTGTAAGGCCTTTTGCAGGCCCGGCAAGACCTGCTGTGCCTGCAGGTATATCTGCGAAAAAAGGAAAACAGCTGCAACAAAAAAATAACGCATTGGGTTCTGTTTATCCTGTAAAGTAGTGCAAAGAAACGGGGACAAAAAGACAAATAATGCGTGCCCGAACCAATTGCTCTTATTAATCGTTACTGTCAGATATTTGCATATAAAATTACCTTCTCTTGAATACTATAAACGCCTCCATCATTACCATTGGCGACGAACTGCTCATTGGTCAAACTATTGATACAAACAGTGCTTTTATTGCACAGGAACTGAACAAAATAGGGATATGGGTAAGACGGCGTGTAGCCGTAGGTGATGTAGCTGATGAAATATGGCAGGCACTCGATCAGGAAACTGCGCAATCACAACTGGTATTACTTACCGGCGGACTGGGGCCAACAGCCGATGATATTACCAAGCCTTTATTATGTAAGTATTTCAATGGAAAAATGATTGTGGACCAGCAGGTGCTGGCTCATGTACATTATTTATTTGAAAAAATATATCGCCGCCCCGGCCCCATACTGGAGCGTAATCTCAAGCAGGCAGAAGTACCGGATGTAGCTACAGTATTGCACAATGCCCGCGGATCTGCACCGGGTATGTGGTTTGAAAAAAACGGGGTCATTTTTATTTCCATGCCCGGCGTTCCACACGAAATGAAAGGCCTCATGACCGATGAAGTGTTGCCACGCCTGCTGCAGCATTTTACTATGCCGGCTATTGTACACCGCACTGCCTTTACAGCCGGACAGGGCGAATCGATGATCGCAGAGCGGCTGATCGATTTTGAAGCAAAGCTTCCTGCGCATATCAAGCTGGCTTATCTGCCCAGCTATGGGATGGTGAAATTGCGGCTTACAGCACAGGGTGAGAAAAAAGAACTGGTAGAAAAAGACGTAGCGCCTTATTTTGCCGAGTTGCTCGGGCGGGTAGCGCCCTTCCTTGTAAGCGATGCAGATGAAGGACTGGAAGTGGTGATTGGCAAAATACTGAAGCAGCAGCATCGCACGCTGGCTACTGTAGAGAGTTGTACCGGTGGTTATATTGCCCATCTTATCACCAGTGTAAGCGGATCATCGGCCTATTATAAGGGCAGCATTGTGAGTTATGCCAATGAGGTAAAAGAAAATCTGCTGCATGTGCCCGCTGAAATACTGAAACAGCATGGCGCCGTGAGCGAAGAAACCGTACGCGCCATGGTACAGGGAGCACTCGATGCCCTGCACACGGACTATGCGGTGGCCACATCGGGCATTATGGGTCCCGATGGTGGTACAACAGAAAAACCTGTAGGTACGGTATGGATAGCGGTGGGCAACCGGCAGGAAATCAGTACACTGCGGCTGGATCTGCGTTTTGACCGCATCCGCAATATCCAACTCACTGCCGCACAGGCACTCAACTTTTTAAGAAAGTTTGTGCTGGAACATGCCTGACAATAAAAAAGCCGGCGGGTGTAGAAAACTTATCAGGTTTGACTAACACCTGATAGTTTATAATCTATTCAATTCATTACCTTTGGCCGGTTAAAAAAATAAACCTGATTGAAGGGACGGCCGGATGGCCGGTTACCCTGATTATAAGCGATTGCAGCTGCTAAACAGAAACTAATTATGGCCCTTGTAGACCTCATAATGCCCAAGCTGGGAGAAAGTATCATGGAAGCCACCATTTTGAAATGGCATAAACAACCCGGCGAATCGGTGAAAATGGATGAAACCGTTCTGGAAATCGCTACCGATAAGGTAGACAGCGAAGTACCCAGCACGGCCGAAGGAGTGATCGAAGAACTGCTTTATAAGGTCAATGATGTAGTGCCTATTGGCGCTGCTATAGCCCGCATCAGAACAGGTGCTGCCGAAGCAGCTGCACCCACGCCGGCACCCGCTGCACCTGCTGCGCCTGCACCCACCCCTGTTGCAGCGCCGCAGGCAGAAACAACACCGGTGGTAACTGCACCTCCTGTTACCAATACCCAGGTTAATCGTTTTTATTCTCCCCTGGTTCTTAATATCGCCGCCAGCGAAGGCATCAGCATGACAGAACTGGAGCGTATACCCGGCACCGGCAACGAAGGACGTGTTACTAAAAAAGATATTTTACAATATGTAGCCACCCGTGGTACAGCAGCAGCACCTGCGGCAGAAACAGCCCGGCCTGTAGCGCAACCCGTGGTTAGCCAGCCCGTAGCCACACAGGCAGAAAGTCGTCCCGCCGTGTCTTATAGCGGTAACGTGGAGATCATGGAGATGGACCGCATGCGCAAGCTGATTGCCGATCACATGGTACGCAGCAAGCACACCAGCCCCCACGTAACAAGTTTTACCGAAGCCGATGTGACAAACCTGGTACTGTGGCGCGAGAAAGTGAAAAAGGATTTTGAAAAAAGAGAAGGCACCAGGATCACGTTTACGCCACTGTTTATTGAAGCCATTGTACGCTGCATCAAAAAATTCCCGCTCATCAACAGTTCCCTTGATGGTGACCGTATCATCATCAAAAAAGATATCAATATCGGCATGGCCACCGCCCTGCCGTCCGGCAACCTGATTGTACCTGTTATCAAAAATGCCGACCAGCTCAACCTGGTAGGGCTCAGCAAACAGGTAAATAACCTGGCCGACAGCGCCCGCAACGGTAAGCTGAAAGCCGATGATACCCAGGGTGGCACATTTACCCTCACCAACGTAGGTACCTTTGGCAGCCTGATGGGAACACCCATCATCAACCAACCCCAGGTGGCTATACTGGCCGTGGGCGCCATCAAAAAACGCCCGGTTGTCATAGAAACCCAGCAGGGCGATAGCATTGCAATCCGCCACATGATGTATCTTAGCATGAGCTACGATCACCGGATCGTGGATGGAAGCCTTGGCGCTACGTTCCTCACAGCGGTGGCAAAAGAACTGGAGAACTTCAACAGCGAAAGGGATTATTAAAAACTGTAAGCAGACGACGGCAATAAAGATGAGAAGCTGTATTGTTGCAATACTATTGCTGGTGCAAGGTATTGCCTGTGCTCAAAAGTCACATTTCGGTTCATGGAATGTAATCAATACCCGTATTACATTAGCCCCCCGGTTTGAAGCATTTAATGAACTGCAGCTGCGCTCTCAGTCCTTTTATAAAGACCATTTTTATTACGAAGTAAAGGGCGGCATCTCTTACTTTATCAATAAGAATTTTTCTTTCCTCGTTGGTGCCGGCCGCTATATCACCTATAGTGATCCCGGCAGTTTTACGAAACCCATTACAGGCAATGAGTTTCGTTTCTGGCAGCAGCTCACCATGAACAATTACCTGGAAAAGATAAAATTCGAACACCGGTATCGTGTAGAGCAACGCTGGTTTAAAACGGGTTACCGCAACCGCTTCCGTTACAGGCTCAATGCGGCAGTACCCATCGGTCACAATAAGATAGAGCCCCGTACTCCCTATGTAGCGGCTTTCAACGAAATCTTTTTAACCAATAAAGCCCCCTACTTCGAACGTAACCGCGTTTTTGTAGGCGGTGGTTACCAGATCAATAATTATATAGGTATTCAGCCGGGTTATGTATACCAGTATGATTACCGTAATGGAACCGGCGCGGGTAAGCATTTCTTCCAACTTACACTCATGCTGGACCTGGATGGATCGAAAAATCCTAATCAGCGTATCCCGAGCAACCTTGATTAAAAAGGTGAAAGGTATAAGGTATAAGGAGAAAATGATTGCGTATACTGCAATAGTCATGGCTTGATCTTACAGGCAGTGTCAGATAAGCTTAAACTAATCGTACAATTTTAAACCCTTAATATTTCCCAGCCTATCAAGATTTCCTGTCAGATCAAATACTGAGTTTTACACATTAATGAACTATTCCCCCCCACACCCCTTATACTCCTTATACTCCGTCTACCTTTCACCTTCTACCTCACAGGTTCTCCGTACTTTAATGCTGTAAAAGAATACCCCTCTCCTTCCTTTCGGATTACATACAGATTATCATACTCCGTTTCGGGCAGATCGCCGGGTACTACGGTTCGGCCTGTGAGCTTATTGGCGAGGTCATCGATCGTATTGGAATGTCCTGCTATCAGTACCACGGCTTTGGCATCCAACTGATGCAGACGTTCTATAAGCGCATTGGTTGAGTCAGGCCGGGGAGAATAGAGTTGCACAGCAACACCCGCAGCTGCAGCACTTGGCTGCACGGTAGCTCGGGTACGTTCGTAATTGGTGCTGTATACCTGTGTAAGCGCCTTACCCTGCATCCAGGCCTTCAGATCCTGTGCGCGCTGTTTACCGGTGTTTGACAATGGCGGGTCGGCCTGCATGGAGCGGGCATTACTGTCTGCCAGTTCCTTTTCTGCATGACGTACAATATAAAAGGTTTGCGCCTGTGCCTTTATACCGGCCAGCAACAGGATCAGAAAAAAATATTTCATACAGCTTTTTTAACAGCTTAAAGTTAAACCACGCTTTTGGTTTCCCGGTCTTTTTATTAAATTAGAAAACAAACGGTGCAGGCATATCCCTCCGCCGGTATACAAACAGTTTTTAACCCTTTAAAATCTGCCTAATGAAACAGTTATCCGAAACATGGTTTGCCGAAGGCTATATCGACTTCGAGCTCAAGAAATATACCCTGCTTGCCTATCTGCAGGAGGTAGGGCGCTATTTCAACGAAAACAAATTATACCCACAACTGGCCGATATTGTCTTTCATTACAACAATCTCGTGGCCTTCCGCGAAAACAAACGCTTTTTGCAGGAGCAATTTCCTAAAAAACTCACCGGCATCCAACTGGAAAAACTGCAATTGCTGTATGAGCAGATGATTGAAGATTCGGAACTCATGCTTGAACTGGAAGATATTATTCATTTTGCTACCAACCGTCTGAAAGGAACGCTGGAAGCCGGAGCCAGCATTTATGAATTTGTAGAAGAAAAAATCCAGATCATGCCGGTGGGGCTGATTCCGCTTGATACCAAGGAAGGCTATTTCTTTTTATCGAGTGGTAACGATCATACGGCACATGTGTATCATTACCGCCTTTCCTTTTTTGAGAAACGTGATGAGCGCTATCGCAGTATTAAAACCGCCTATCTCGATAAATGGCATTATGGATTATCCAATACGTATGAGCATATTAAGGCTGAGCTGATTCGCAACCGGACCGATCTGCCCAACCCAGCTGTGTATGCAGTGGAAACTCCCCTGAGTTTTCCGATCGATGAAACGTTATTGCCTATTGCCAAACGCAGCCTGGTAAAGTTTATCTCCGATCAGGCAGCATAGATCAGCATTGCTCAAAGTATAAAAATCAGCTGTTGCTGCACAAAACACAGCGCTGGGGCAGCAACACGGCCCGCCGGCTGCGGAGGCAAAACGTCCACTATCAACAGGATTATTTTGATAAGTTCTTTCACTGTTAAAACAACCGAACCGGAAAAAACTCATCCCGATCAGGTAATAGAAATCCCACTACCAAAAATCTAAAAAATCATCTGTTGCTGCACAATGCGCATTTGTTTTCGCCGATTCGGCCCAACAGTGTTGGGCCGAATGGCAAACGCACTTGTTGCGTTTGACAAGGGGAAAACACAGCGCTGGGGCAGCAACACGGCCCGCCGGCCGTGGAGGCAAAACGTCCACTATCAACAGGATTAATTTGATAAGCTCTCCAGCCTTACAATAAAAGCAGCAGGCCCGTCATATCCGACGGGCCTGCTGACAGAATTACTTTGTAATAAAATTAATCTACAATATCCAATCCCCAATCCTTACCCTTCTTCACGGCAGGCACGCCATCTACAATCCACTTACCCGGTTTATCACTCTTCAGCAGCCAGTCGAAGAATTGCTGCTGACGCACCTGGATATCTCTTCTGTTTTTACGCTGTACCAGGTTATGCGCTTCGCCATTGTAGTTGAGCATCCATACCTGCTTGCCGAGCCGGCGCATGCCGGTAAACAATTCAATACCCTGGTACCAGGGCACAGCACCGTCTGCATCGTTGGCCATGATGACCAGCGGTGTTTTTACTTTGGGTAAATGAAACAGCGGACTGTTTTCGATATACAGATCCGGTTTTTCCCAGAGTGTGGCACCTATGCGGCTTTGTGTTTTCTCATACTGAAACTGGCGGTTTACACCACTCTCCCAGCGAATGCCCCCGTAGGCGCTGGTCATATTGGCAACAGGAGCCCCGGCCCATGCAGCCTTATAAATGTCTGTCATGGTAATGAGTTGCGCCACCTGTATGCCGCCCCAGCTTTGTCCCTGCAGACCTATATTTTTCCCATCGACCCATTTCTCTTTCATGAGCTCGCGTGTACCACTCACAATATATTCGTAAGCACTTTTAGCCGGGTGGCCAATGGTATAGCGGATATCAGGCGCAAACACGAGGTATCCCCGGCTTACAAAAAAACTGATGTTAAGACGCGAAGGAGTAGGTGAAGGTGCCTGGTAAGTATACAAACCATCAGAAAGTCGTTCATAGAAATAAACGATCATTGGATATTTCTTCTTTGGGTCAAAATTTTCGGGCTTATATAAAATACCTTCTGCATTTTTTCCGGAAAATGTCTTCCACTTGTACAGGGAGGCAGTGCCCCAGTTGTATTCTTTTTGCTGGGGATTGATACGGCTTAGCTGCCACTCTTCGCGGTTTTGCGCATACCCCTGGTGTGGTACATCGGTACGTGCGGGTTTGCTCAGGTAGATGTCGGGATTGTCTGTAAAGTTTTCGCGTGTATAGAGCAATGCTGCATTTTCTTTTGCTTTGGTAAGCTGACCATAGCTGTATTTACCACCGGCAAATTCACGCAGTACCAGCGACTGACTTAGCTGACCTGTCAGCAGGCCTGCTTCTTTGTTCGTTTCGTTAAACCGGCGCATAAATATTTCCTGTCCATTGGTGAGGAATCGCTCATCCGGATTTACACGCATATAACGATACGTGGTACGTGTGCTGCGTCCGTTGCCGGTAATATTTACCGGTGCTGTACGCCGGGTAGGATCTACTTTCCAGATATCGTAACGATCGTAAATATATACGGCCGCATCTGCTTCTGCCCAGCCCATCACACCATAGGGACCGGGGTCAGAGGGTGTATCGGTTTCTTCATTGTGCAATGCCGTAGTAATGGCACTGGTTATATTGCGGGTAGTGTCGCCATCCCATACAAAATACTCGCGGCTTTTGAAGTCATACCACATTAAATACCTGCCGGTGGGAGATATCCAGCTGGGTATAAATTGTCCATCCAGATTCTTTTTGATCAGCCGGCGGGTTCCGTCTTTCAGATCGATGGTATAAATGTCTTTAAGCGTATTACCCCGCCACTGGCTTTCGATGCGGCGGCCATAATCAGTTACACCCACTACCCGGTCACCATTACCCTCGTTGGTTAGATATACCGCAGGCAGGTCAGTGGTTGCCAGCTGATGAATAGCACTGTTACTGAAATTATAGACAGCGAGAAAATTTTCTTCGAGGTCGCGCTGCAACCGGTAGAGTTGCTGGGTTTGCAGATAATCATCTTTATAATGCCATATATCCAGCTTCACGAGGTCCATTTCCACCAGCGAAGTGTCTTTAGGGGGCTGAATGGGTGCTGTACCAAAAAAGAGCCGCTGACCATTTTTACTGAAGTTGAGTGATCCATATTCGCTAACGGTCATACCCAGTTTCATGCCGGGAGAGTTTTTGTCGATCAGCAAACTGGCGCTATCCATACCGGCACGATAATACCAGATACGGTAAAATTTCTGCAGTTCCTTTGGTTTGGCATCGCGCTCTGCCAGGAAAGCCAGTTGTTCGCCATCGTCTGAAAAACTGAATCCTCTGAAATCATTTCCGCCACGGCTGAGCGTATCTGCATATCCTTTGTGCAGATCGAATAAGAGTACCAGATGCTCACTGGTTGAGTCCTTGCTATCACGCGCCTGCTCAAGCAGCAGTTTGCTGCCGTTCTTATCAAATGCGTAATCAAGGATGCGCTTAAATGTATATTGCTGAGTGCCGGGTAGCTTTCGCAACAACAGGTCTGAACCGGCATCGCCACCGGAAGCTCCTGTTTCATCACCCTCTGCATCGAGGTAGGATTCCATATCATCGTCATTTGCCTCATCTTTTTTCTTTTTCGATGGTTTGACTGATTGCGCTGCAATCACCTGGCGTAGTGAATCAACCAGCCGGCTCAGGCTGTCGGCCACTTTTTTATTATCAGTTGTGGTGCGGGACCGTGCCGGCTCCGTTTTCTTTTCAGTCAGGTAAGCCAGCCAGCCATAACTTTCGGCAGGCATTTTATACCCTTTTACCCGGGGTACTGTCCACAAACTGTCTTTGGCCAGCTCCAGTACTGCCAGGCTGTCTTTCGGCATATCTTCCGGCTTCTTTTTACGGATGCGGGCTTCACGTGTGTCTTTATAAAAAGGGCGGATACGGCAAACGAGGTAACGGTTGTCGCCGGTAAAAGATGCATTATACCCGCGGGCAATGACACGGCGATAAGTGGTATCGGCCGACTGGATGATTAATTCGTTATCACCTTCTTGTGTGTTTACAGCATAGGCAATCCATTTGCCATCATCGCTGATCATACGTTCGCCTATAGATTGCCACTGATCATATACCGTATGATCCAGCGGTTTTTTCTGAGCAGAAACAAAGCAGGTCAGTAATAGAGATACAACCAGTAAAGAACAATTTCTCATGATCAGGTATTATGCGTTAAAGATAAGCTGATGGGTTAAGAAACGGACGGATGAGTGAGTGCCTTTTGCTGTGCCCGGCGCAGCAGCCAGGCATGTACCAGCAATACAATCATGATCATCGCAAATCCTATATAGAAATAAGGTCCGAGGTATTTATTCTCCTGGTACAGCGCGAATGCCAGGAGAATACCGTAGACAGGCTCCAGGTTATAGGTAAGATTGACGGTAAAGGCTGATAGTTTTTTTAGGGCCTGGGAAGAAAGCTGGAAGGCGATTACAGAACAGAACCAGGCCAGTACCAGCAGCCAGCCCCAATCGCTGAGGGAAGGATGTTGCCAGGTACCGGGAAACAGATAAAAATAAAGCGGCAGCAATGCAGACAGGGCTACAAATCCACCCGACAGTTGCCAGGCCAGCATGGTCTCTACATTGATACGTTGTACAAAACGGCGGTTGAAGACAGGAAACAGCGCCCCCAGTGCAGCTGATATCAACCCGATAACAATGCCCAGCTTAAACTGACTATCGAAATGAAAGATGAGATAAATTGCTGCGATGGTAATAAGTCCCAGCAAAAGTTCTATTCTGTTGAACCGGTGCCGGAAAATAATTGGTTCAAAAATGGCGGTAAAGAATCCGACAGCCGAAAAACATACCAGGGCCACGGATACATTGGCATATTTGATGGCTGCATAAAACGTGACCCAGTGCAGGGCAGCAATGACTCCCACGCCGGCGATCTGTACGATATCTTTGAGCGGAATACGTTTTATTTTCCGGGTCAGCAGAAATAATACCCACATTGTGCCCGCAGTAAGCAGAAGCCGGTACCAGACGATCATAGCCTCATTGAGTTCTATTAAACGCCCCAATACACCGGTGAAGCCGGCCAGGAATACCGCAATATGTAACTGAAAAAAAGCCTTTCTCATGATTGGAAGAGTGGCTAAGATATTTAAAAAACGTCAGGCCAGGCGCGATAAAAACCAGGCAACCAGGGAGCAGCAGACAAAAATAAATGTGCTGATGAGTATACGCCATAAGAGGCGGCGTAGCTGATACTGGTAAGTGCTTCCTGTTTTTTTGCGGGTACGGTCAGATGAACCCTGCCTTTTGTAGAGTTGCAACAACTGAAAACCGTAAAAGATAAGGGCGATAAGCCAGGCGACTATCAGCACCCACATGATAGAACCAAGAGCCATAAGATTATTCAAACTGTTGTTTGACTATATCACTTTATTTGCTTTCGGCAACCATTTCGTTGGTTCGCATACTGGTGGGCAGCGCATTCATGTTTTTGACACGATGGCGGTAATTGGTAAAAAGACTGTGCCAGCGCAGTTTGAGTACACCCAGTATTCCCTCTTTCACTATCCCTTTATTCATCTTTGATACTCCAAATGTGCGGTCCTGAAAAATGATTGGCACTTCCTTAATCCGAAAGCCGAGCTTCCAGGTGGCAAATTTCATTTCTATCTGAAAGGCATAACCGGTAAAACGAATCTCATCGAGATTGATCGTCTCCAGTACTTTTTTGCGATAGCAGACAAAACCTGCGGTGGGATCCTTCACAGGCATCCAGGTAATCAGACGGGTGTAAATGGAAGCTCCTTTTGAAAGAGCAATACGGTTGGATGGCCAGTTGACCACACCACCGCCTTTTACATAACGGGAACCGATAGCCAGATCGGCACCTTCATATTTACAGGCCTGGTAGAGGCGTACCAGGTCTGCGGGATTATGCGAAAAATCCGCATCCATTTCAAAGACAAACTCATAATCATTGGCAATAGCCCAGCGAAATCCAAGTATGTAGGCAGTACCCAGACCCAGTTTGCCGCGACGCTCTTCCAGGAAGAGCTGACCGGGAAACTTTTGCTGAAGCTCACGTACAATACCGGCCGTGCCATCTGGCGATGCATCATCGATCACCAGCACGTGAAAACCTTCCCTCAGGTTGAATATAGCATGCAGAATGTTGCTGATATTCTCCTTTTCGTTATAGGTTGGTATGACAACAAGCTTCTCCAATGAAAAAATATTGATTACGGCAAGTATCGAATTTACGATTTTTCGAAAAAGCTGCCGTGTTAAAATTGTTCACAGGTGATTCACAGAAAAAATCAGGCTTTCCGCAGCATGGTCCGGGTATATATCTCGGTCAGTTTCTGCTTGGTATGCTGGGGAAAATCGCCCTTCATCATCCAGTCATAATATTGCGGCTCAGCGCGTAATACATCGGCAACCGGCCGGCCTTTGAACTTGCCGAAGTTGAATACCTCCACCCCGTTTTCGAGCGTGAAGCGGCGGGCAAAATCCACAATCGGATCTTCGCCGATAGCTTTGATGATGCTATCAACTGTTTGGCCGAGTGCCGGATAACGTTCTGTCTGAGCTTCCAGGACTTCGTAGGTAGCCAGTGCATCTACTTCAGCACTGTGTGCTCCTTCCAGGTTTTTCTGACAGTAAAATTTATAGGCAGCACTGAGTGTGCGCTGCTCCATCTGATGAAATATCTTTTGTACATCTACCAGTTTGCGTCCCTTCATATCAAACTCTACCTGCACACGCAGAAACTCTTCTACCAGCAGCGGGATATCAAAACGGTTGCTGTTGTACCCGGCCAGATCACAGCCATCGAGCGTTTGCTTAAGCTCGCCGGCTACCTGCTTAAATGTAGGCGCATCTTTTACCATTTCATCCGTAATACCATGAATGTCGCTCGATGAGCGGGGAATTGGCATCTCAGGATTTATGAGACGGCGTTTTGTTGTACGGGTGCCATCAGGAAGTATCTTAATGATAGCAATTTCAACGATACGGTCTGTGCCCAGATTTACACCAGTAGTTTCCAGGTCAATAAAGGCAAGCGGTTTGGTCAGCTTCAACATCAGATCAGTAATTTCTCTTAAAAAATCGGCGGTAAAGGTAATTGATTGTGATTTTTGACAAAATCAAATTTGATGAGCCTGTGAGATACAAAGGATTATCCCCATTCAGCGGGTGATTGTTACTGGTTTTAACAGTAGTTTTTTATACTAAACGCAGAAAATGAACGTTCTTGCAGGGTAAAATTACCCTTCAATGAAACGCATCGCTATAGCATCAGTTTTACTGGCAGTTTTGATAGTTGGACTGAGTTCCTGTGCTTCTTCCCGCAAAACAGGCTGCCCCATGGCCCAGAGTGGTTCACGCTTCAGAGCCTGATAATCAGGTTAAAGCCCCTTGGCATTAATAAAGTTGACCAGCGCAGCTGTATTCTTCAGTTTCAGCTTTTTGAGCACATTGTAACGGTGTACTTCCACTGTTTTCAGTGAAATATCGAGTTGCTGTGCTATTTCCTTGGAGGATAGTCCCTCCTTGATCAGCTTGATAATATCAATTTCGCGTCGCGACAGGTTGTTGAGATCGGCTACTTCCGAATCTTCATCGAGCTCCTGCTGCGCGAGAATATTTT
>JAGODE010000130.1 GCA_017998385.1 Chitinophagaceae bacterium
CTGCACATCGTTATTCTCCAACTCACCGGTCTGTGGGTTAATGCATATTTGCCCGGAAATATAAAGAGTTTCGCCAGCCAGTATTGCCTGGTTGTAAGGACCAATAGGCGGCGGGGCAGCTGCTGTTTTGATAATGATCTTGCCTGACATGCTTATAAATTTGATGAAGCGAATATAGCTTTATGCGCTTTCTTTGCAAAAAAACGGATATGAACGTATGGGTGATTACAGATGAAGCGTTGCACCAGGAGATGATGGCGGCAACTGTTTCTACTGAAATCAGTATAAACCGGATTAATAAACCGGAGCAGATTGATGAGCAGCAACCAGATTTTGCAGTAATAGATTTATTATTTGACAGTAAAGACCCCAATCGTCTGCAGGCAATCCTTAAAACCGGCGCAAGCCTGATATTGGTAAATGAGGTAACTGAAACATGTGCAGGATGGCCCGATCATGTTATCCGTTTTAATGGCTGGCCCGGATTTCTTCGTCGCTCCGTGATGGAAATGACTGGAGGAAGTCCCCATAGCCGGCAGCAGGCCGGTGAAATCATACAGTTGCTGGGACGTGAGGCAGAGTGGGTGCCGGATGTTCGGGGAATGCTAACCGCACGTGTGGTGTGTATGATTATTAATGAGGCCTTTTTTACACTGAATGAAAAAATAAGCACCGAAACAGAAATAGATACCGCCATGAAACTGGGAACCAACTGTCCCTGGGGCCCGTTTGAATGGTGTAAGCTATTGGGGATTGGCACTGTTTATACTCTTTTGGAAAAACTGGCTATTGAGCACCCTCGTTATCAACCCGCTGCATTATTGCAGCAAAGAGCTTTGGCACAATAATGGCAATTATTCTTAATATAGATACGGCAGGCAATACTGCCTCAGTATGTCTGGCAAAAGATGCTGTTGCAGTAGCGGCAGCTGAAAACACTGAGCAGCAGAATCATGCAGCCTGGATGCATGGGGCCATCGACAGGCTTTTGCAGCAAGGAAATTTACAATTCCATGACATTGAGGCAGTGGCTGTGAGTAATGGTCCCGGATCATACACGGGTTTACGCGTAGGTCTGTCAGCAGCGAAGGGTTACTGTTACGCGCTCAATATTCCGCTGATTACACTACCAACACTTCGTGTAATGGCGGAAGTTCATAAGGATGAATCAGTTGATTTCATTTGCCCAATGATCGACGCGCGAAGAATGGAAGTGTATATGGCCGTTTATGATCAGAAATACAGGCTATTACAGCAGCCTGAAGCAGTCATTCTCGAAGAAAACAGCCTGTCAAAATGGACAGCCAAAGGAAGGATAGTGGTGAGTGGCAGTGGTACAGATAAAGCCAGTCGTATTTTAAGAGCTGAAAATGTTTTATTCAGCAACATCAAAGCTAGCGCTATCAATATGAGCGGATTAGCAGAATCTGCTTTCATACGGAACGAGTGGGCCGACCTGGCCTATACCGAACCTTTTTACCTGAAGGAATTCTTTCATACGGGCCGTTAATTAATGGTTTGTACTGAGTCAGGTATTAACATTTTTCTTTTTAAAAAGCAATCATACATAGTTATTTTTGCAATTTATATTTAACCGGTCATTACTATGAACAACTACACGTTAACGCTCAATGCGGCTCCGGATAATAGCAACTCCCTGAAAGTGGACCTGCTAAATGTAAAGAAGGCGTCATTAGTACTGCGGGCTATCAATCACAAGCTCAGACAACAGATCCTCAAACTCATTGATGAACATGGCAGGATCACCGTTACTGAAATTTATGTAAAACTCCGGTTGGAGCAGTCAGTAGCCTCTCAGCATTTATCAATCCTGCGCAAAGCAGGCTTCGTGAATACAGAAAGGGATGGCAAATTCATTTACTATACGGTAAATACGGGCCGGATCGAAGAACTCAACAATTTCGTAGAATCCTTGTTGAATTAAGGCAATCTGATCACTGATTTAGAAGGAAGCCACTGGCTTCCTTTTTTATTGTAATATGAAGTAATTTTGATATTTAATCATTTGTATGTACATCCAGCAATTATATACCGGCTGCCTGAGTGAAGCAGCTTACTACATCGAAAGCGACGGCGAAGCCGCCATCATAGATCCTTTACGCGATATTGAAGTGTATCTGCAACTCGCCGCAGAGCGTAAAACCCGTATCAAATACATCTTTGAAACTCATTTTCACGCCGATTTTGTGAGTGGTCACCTTGACCTCGCTAAAGCCACACAGGCACCCATCGTTTATGGTCCGGGTACGGTCACTTCTTTTCCGGCACAGATAGCCAGCGATGGAGCTGAATTCTCTATAGGTCGTCTTAAACTGGTGGTACTGCATACACCTGGTCACACACTGGAGTCATCCTGCTATCTGCTCAAAGATGAAAACGGAAAGGATTATTGCCTGTTTACAGGCGATACTTTGTTTGTAGGAGATGTAGGCAGGCCTGATCTGGCGCAGAAAGACGCAGAGATCACCACAGCTGATCTGGCCGGCATGCTGTATGACAGCCTCCAAACTAAATTAATGCCGCTGGCCGATGATGTGCTGGTATATCCTGCTCATGGCCCAGGCAGCTCCTGCGGTAAAAACCTGGGCCCCGATACGCATAGCACCATTGGCGAAGAAAAACGGAGTAACTACGCCCTGCAGGCAGCTGACAAGCAGGCGTTTATTGCAGCCGTTACAGATGGTATTCCTCCTCCTCCCGCTTATTTTCCTATTAATGCCCGCATTAATCGTGAGGGATATGACAGCCTCGATGCAGTGCTCGAAAAAGCACTTCAGGCGCTGAGCATTGATCGCTTTAAAGAACTGTCTTCCCAAGACAATACCATTATTCTTGATACACGCCACTCAGATACTTTCACCCGGGGATTTATTCCCGACTCTATCAGCATCGGCCTTAACGGACGCTTCGCCGAATGGGCAGGCAGCCTCCTTCCTTTTAATGTACCAATCCTGCTGGTAGCAGAAGCCGGACAGGAAAAGGAAAGCATTATCAGACTGGCACGTGTTGGGCTTGATCAGGTGCAGGGCTATCTCGACGGAGGATTTGAAGCCTGGCAAAAAGCAGGCGAGCCAATTGACCTTATCATAGATGTGGAAGCCGACGAGTTGCTGATGGACCAGCGGTTTGATGATAACCTGGTAGTGGTAGATGTGCGCAAACCGGCTGAGTTTGCTGAAGGCCATCTAAAAGACGCAGTTAATCTGCCACTGAACGAAATGACAGACCCGGCTAAACTTTCAAACTTTGAAGATCATCATAATATTTATGTTCATTGTGCCGGCGGATACCGCAGCGTCATTGCTGCATCGCTTCTTAAACGACAGGGCATTCATAATCTACGTAATGTAGAGGGCGGATGGTCGCAGATTAAAGCGCAGGAAAAAGTTGAGATTGTAAAAGAAACCAGCATGCTGAATTAAATAAAGAAGCGACTCAATGGAGTCGCTTCTTTATTTATACAAATACCGTTAAAACACGGTTGTACCGCGATTTGCACATAATAGCTTTGGCTTTAAGTCACTAAACTTACAGCCAGCTATGGAAGAAGTAGTAATGTACACTGTAACACAGCTTACAACCCTTTTGCAAAACAGCAATGTGCCCGCCACTGAAATTACCGCAATCATTAACCAGGGAAACCCTTACGACAATGACACAGTAAGCCTTTTTGCCATATCACTGGTAGGCGATCCCATCAGGCCAATCAATGTAAGTGCCGATCCTGTTATTTATATTGTTCGCGATGACAGTACCAATCCGGCCACTCATACGCTGAAAATAGAACCAGCTTCCGGCTCCCTCCTTGCAATGGATCCCCCGGATCCCGATTGGGATATCAATGGAAAGGTTCCCCCGCGCAACGGATAATAAAGCCGTACTTCCGGCTCAGGATGTATACCCCATTTTTTTACCAGCAAGATCTATTAGCTTATACCAGTCAAAAGGCAGTTCACTGGCTTTGTAACGCCTGGTATAATCAGTGAAAATTCGTGTGTAATAAGATCTTTTGCCTTTGGGAAGATAAATGGATATACCCTGGCAGTTGCTGTAAGGATCTCCTTCGATTGTTATTTTGTCGATTATCATGTGCTCAATAAGCCGCAGCATTGCCTCAGTATGTTCCTTTATTTCGGGAGATGCAGGCAGGCTTTCGCTTATTTTTTGCAAAACAAAACTCATGTCTATCAAATCAAACGAAGTGACATAATGCATCCGCATCTCCTGCAGCAACGAGAAATACCAGTCAGCCTGATTATAAAACTGCCGGATCAATAACCCGCTCAACGCATTAAACATGTTCAGCAAACGGGGCATTTCCTGTAAATCAATCAGAAAAAGTGATGCGCCGGTCATTCCAGGCGCTTTGCTGCCGTACAGAAAGCCCGACCTGGCTGCCTCAAAAGCAATGGCAGCCATTGTAGGGTCATCTGCCTCCCAATCACACATAGCCAGTTTGCTGACCAGGACATCTAACTGCAGCATGCTGGTATTTACATAGTTTTCTGTGGCAATGATGTATCGCGAAATACCGCCATAGAAATAAAGCGAGTCAAAATAATTTACATGGCAGTTATTAAAATAAAGAAAAACAGGACGCAGATGAGCAAGGGCTCTGACAAGACTTTTATTCCAGATAAGAGAAGAATAGGGCAACTGCCGAATACCGGAAGACAGACTGCCTGTACCTGTAAGTTCAACCGGCGTATATTGAACAGAGCCTAATCCATAAGCACTTCCATGGCCGGAAGTACAGAAAAAAAATCTTGTTTGGGGTGCGCATAAGGATGCAATTCTCCTGAAACAGGCTTCCAGATCATCTTCAAACTTGAAATTGTAAACTCTTTCGCCGACATTGTAAAAGGATCGTCCATCTTTTGTATCCTTTAACTCATATAGAAAATCTTTATATTCGAATGGACTTTCGCTATTCATTTTTAAGTAAAACAACCTAAACCGATCACCTGCCCGGGATGCATGCATCTCTGCCTCCAGGCGCTGAATAGTAGAAATATGGCCTGTTGTATCAAAAAGAAAGACGAAAGCAAGATTCATTCTCTATTGCTTTTTTTGCTGCTAATCAGTTGCCATTTTCCGAGCATGGCCCAAACCTTTTCAAAGGTACAAATAAAGAAATTTGAAGACGATGCCATCGCCAATGTATACGCCATTGAGATGGACAATCAGCATTTCATCTGGCTGGCTACACAAAACGGCATCTTCCGCTTCGATAGTCGTTCTTTTGAAAAAATACCTGTAAAACAAACTAACGGTGAAAACGCGGAATGGACAGCAGTCGGCGCTATCTGTTACCAGCCTGCATCAAACCGTCTGGTAGTTATGTCGCCCGATAAAGGCCTTGCCGTGCTGATGCGGGAGGCAGATAGTCTTCATTTTAAGGAAATACATTTACCAGCCAGCATAGAAGCGAAAGACATTAAAAGACTCACCAGGGCGGGAAAGGATTTTGCCTTATTAACCGATCGCGGATTATTTATTATTGACATCAATCCTTACCAGGCCAGGCAGGTAACCGTTCTCCATACTATAAACAGGCCCTATCTGAGCATCAGCAGTTCCTCACCTGTCAAAATCTGCGGGCTCACGGCTAACGGCACCATTGACACACTCTCGCAGACCGCTTCCGGCCAGTGGTCTGTACATTCGCTACCAGCATCAAATAAAAAAAATCTGTTTGACCCGGGCAACGAGATTTTTGACTTCGTATCGGTTGATTCGGCCTTTTATGTGGGTACCAGCCGCGGATTGATTATCTATCGTGCAGGCGCAAAAGAAGTAACTGCAGAAAAAAGATTTTCAGACACTATTATTCACGCTATCACACCTCTCGCTTCAAACGTACTTGCTGTTGCCAGCAGCAGGGGGTTATATTTCAGCCAACCCGGAGGCAGTTTCGAGAAAATCACTTCGATGTACGCTCCTGAAAACAATCACTGGTTCAACTCAACCTATGCATTATTTGCGGAAAAGACAGGCAACCTGTGGCTTGGAAGTCAGAATGGCCTGGCTCTCCTCAAACAAAAACCAGACCCCTTCATCAAACTCACGGGAAGTAATGATGGCAAATACAGAATAGGTCAAACCTATCATATACTGCGCAAAAAAGATGGCAGCCTGATCATATCTGCAAGCAATGGCTTAAGTATTGCAAACAAGCAACTGCAGGTCACACCTCTTTTTGAAGATGAAACATTCTTTCTGTCTTTTGAAGGGCCGGACAATCAATTATTCGTATCTGACCGAAACAATACTTACATACTCAATGGCCATCAACTGATTCCATGCGGGCAGCGTTTTCCGGAACTATTACCCTTTGAAGAGTTTTCATTTAATGACGCAGAAGCCATCGGTGATTCCTGCCTGATGCTGAGTACAGAAAATTATAAAGGCGTAGTGATATGGAACTATAAAAAAAGACAGGCCAGGCATTTGTCAGTCCAGGCCAACCCACCGCTTTCACAAATCAACAGCCTGTTTCAATATGAAGGGCAGGTTTATATTCTGACCGACAACTTTATCTACCGATATGACCCCGTAAAAGGGAGGCTAAACAGTTTTCGTATTCAACAGCCCGGCCGGGCAGACTATTATGCCTTATTTTTTGACATGGTTGCTCTCCATAACCGGTTTTATATTACCAGTTATGGAAGCGGGGTAATTGAAACAGATCAGCAATTCCGGGTCATTCAAACCATCAATGAAAAGAAAGGACTTACCAACAATGGAACCTATAAACTCTTTGTCACCGACAGCAATACCATCTTTGTGAGCACCAATCACGGTATCAATCTCATTCATTTTCCTGAGCTGGCGATAGAAACTCTTACAGCAGATGATGGTCTGCATGGTAATCTTTTCGAGGAGTTCAGTGGCCTTTGGTCCAATAGCCTGCTCTACTTTGGCGGGAAGGGCGGTCTTACGCTTATTGATCCCACCCTCCTTGATTTTGGTCCTAACCGGGGTCACTTTGTTTTTACAAAATACACAACGGTCGATAACCGCAATAGCCTGCAGACCTATTCGCTAATTGACAAATCTGCGGTTTCCATCAAAAATAATGTGGCCCAAACCACTCTTTACTTTCAGAACATTCTTTATCCGGGCAATAGCCGTATCAGATATGCCTATAAGATTAACGGAATTAATGACGACTGGATTGACCTGGGTAACCAGAATTTTCTGAACCTCATCGGTATTGCACCCGGTAACTATACAGTGCATGTACGATCGACTGATGACCAGGGCAACTGGCAGGAAGCAAACGCACTGTCCGTATCCATACTTCCCAAATGGCATCAGACCTGGTGGTTTAAGCTAGTACTATTGTCAATAGCCCTGGGTTGCGTTTATATTGTCTACCGGGTTCGTATCAATCAGCTGAAACAGACTCAGGCTATCAGGACCAAGCTGGCGAGCGACCTGCACGATGATCTGGGCAGCACATTGAATAGTGTAAAGGTATATGCCAACCTTGCTTTGATGGAGAAAGACAGCAACAGGCATGCAGGCAAAATAAAAGAGAGTATCCAGGAGGCTATTACCGGTTTGCGGGATATGATATGGGTACTGGACGACCGCAAGGATACGCTTGAAGATCTAACCGGGCGCATCCGTCAGTTTGCAGCCCCCCTTTGTGAGGCTTCGGGAATCCGTTATATAGAAGACCTGGACAATGAAGCAAGATCGTACCGGCTCAATGGTGAAGAAAAACGTAACCTGTATATGATCCTGAAGGAGGCGATTAATAATTCACTCAAGTACGCAGATGCCTCGGAAATAAAAGTGAGCATCCGGATAACCGGGCACAAAAAACCCGAGATAAGTTGTAGCGACAATGGAAAAGGATTTGAGCACAGCACAACCCAACCAGGCAACGGACTTACGAACATGCAACGGCGTGCCCGGCAATTGCGTTATCAACTGATCATGCAGTCAGCAAACGGAGAAGGCTCCTCTATTACGCTGCGTAAAGTTTAACGAACCTGTACCAATCCGCTACGTATGGCGTACAACACAAGTCCTACGCGGTTTTTGGTATTTAATTTTTCAAATAATATATCTCTGTACCCGTCAATGGTACGGGGGCTGAGGTGCATCTTTTCTGCAATTTCTTTATAGGTCATTTCAGTACTGGCCAGTTTCAGAAATTCTATTTCCCGCTCGTTGAGCTGTGGTGCATGTATGGGAGGCGTAGTATCAGGTTCTTCTACCTGGAAAATAGAATGCAGCAGGCGGCCGGTTACAATTTCTGAATAATGTACTCCTTTTCGCAGCACATCATCAATAGCGGCTTTCAGATCGCGGGGGTCAGCATCTTTCATGACGTAACCTTTTGCTCCATTGTGCAACATGCGGATAATAGCCTGTTCATCATCGTACATACTTAATGCAAGCACAGCTATTTTAGGATAATTATCCCTTACCCATAGTGTGGCTGCATAACCATCCATTTCGGGCATATTGATATCCATCAAAATAATCTGGGGCTCAGGCGATACTTTCAGTTTTTGTTTCAGCTCCAGCCCATTGCTGCATTCAAACAATACTTCATACCCGAGATTGGCTACCAGTCCGGCCAGCCCGTTACGAAGTAATACATGATCATCTACCAGTGCTACTGTAATATTTTTCATACAAACCTGTTGTAATTAAGATGGATTAATAGCTGGTTATTTTCCGGGCCGATCGATTCCTGCAGCCATTGACCGCCAGCCTGCTTTATGAGCCCTGGCAGCGGGGAAGATGCAGAAAGATTTTCCCAGGTCAACTCTTTACCGTTATAAAACAACTGCACATGTATACCGGTATTATCTTCCTCTACCAGCAACGAATCAATCGCATTTTTCCGGGTCCGGTGCAGTTGTCTGAAAATCTTTAATAATATACTGAATAAAAACAAACGAAGCTCTTTGCTTCCTTCGCAATGAATTGGCTGCGCAGGATGCTCGCGGAAGCAGGCAGCGGGGAAATACCGGTGGAGCTCCTGTTGCAGTAAATCGCGAAAGCCCTGTGCTTCCTGTACTGCCAGCGGCCATTGTAATTGCTGGCAATGCCGTCGCAGGTCACGTATAGCCTGCCCGATCAGCTCTCCCGACTGCAGATCCTGCGGAGCGCCCGGCTGGAGCAATTGAATACGGGCCAGACTAAGCAGTTGTGCCGTATTCTCATATACTTCTTTTATCACTTCTTCGATGCAATGATCCAGGATGGCCTGCCTGGAAGATAACATGCGGTTTTGCAACAGAAGTTCTCTCTGTGAACGGATTACTTTCATATAGCAATAATAGCTCATTGATCGCGTCAAACCGACGTGAAAAACACTGGAAAGCTAAACGTGTACAGCTGTGAGAAAGCGCTATTTAATGTGCTGGGTTACAATATCGTCCTCAATTACAGGCCCGTATTCGGGCTGCCACTCATGGCGCCAGCGCCGGTGGGTCCAGAGATAATTAGAGGGGTTCTGGCGGATAAACTTTTCCAGCGCCTGTTTGTATAGAACCGTCAGCTGTTCTGGAGTATAGGCACTGGCTTCTTCGGTGATTGGTATGGTCCGGTAGGCATAATACCCCCTTTTTATCCGCTCAAATCCTACAAAGACCACAGCGGTGTTGTTTTTAACAGCACCTTTTGCAGGACCGGTCACAAAGGGAGCCGGCTGGCCAAAGTAGCGCAGCCAGTAGCCGCGCGAAGCGTTGGAAGGATTCTGGTCAGCCGCCAGCCCCAGTACATACTGCGATGCAAATACGTGGTGCATACGCCCTGTAAACTGGCGGGTTGATATAAGAATAGTACCGTAGCGGCTGCGCGTTTTATAAAAAATACGGTCAAATATCTTGTTGCCTATAGGTGCATATACACCCACAAATGGAATTTTCATCCGGCGGGCATAGATAATATTGGCAAACTCCCAGTTAAACTGATGCCCCACCATGATATGAATGTTATGCCCTTTTTCGATCAGCTGGTTAATATAATCTATATCGATCTGGCTTCGCCGTGCAGCCTGCTTTTCGCTCATGGAAATGAGTTTGATCGATTCAATAAATGTGTCGGTAAACTGGCGGTAAAACTGACGGGCAATTTTTTCGCGTTCGGCTTCTGTCTTTTCAGGAAATGCAATAGCCAGATTATGCATGACCACCGCTTTACGGTATCCTTTTACCCTGTATATTATAAACCAGGCAAAATCAGACAACAGGTATAATACCCGCAGGGGAAGCAGGGATACGAGATAAAGCAGTCCATACACTACATAATACATAATCGTGCAAAGATAAACTCAGAGCACGATGTTTTGAACCAATTCTGCTTTTGTGGGATAATCGGTAGTAAAATGCAATCCACGGCTTTCTTTGCGGAAGGAAGCGCCTTTGACTATCAGGTATCCTACAGTAATCTGGTTTCGCAGTTCCAGCAGCTGTGGTGAGAGGGTCGCCTGCTGATAGAGTTGTTCGGTTTCCTCAAAAAGAAGATCCAGCCGTTTCATAGCCCGCTGCAGGCGAATGGTGTTGCGTACAATACCCACATAATCGCTCATGACCTGCTGCAGCTCTTTGAGGCTTTGTGTGATCAGAATCATTTCGCGCGGGTTGGATGTACCTTTGGCATTCCAGTCGGGTACACTGATTTCCCTCTCGCCGTGTACCAGGTTTTCTGTTACATCGAGAAAACAACGATGTGCAAATACCATGGCTTCCAGCAACGAATTGCTGGCCAGGCGATTGGCTCCATGCAAGCCGGTACTGGCGCATTCTCCGCAGGCATGCAGGTGGCGAATGGAGGTTCGTCCCCACTCATCCGTCTTGATACCCCCGCAGCTATAATGTGCCGCCGGAGCCACAGGAATCATCTGCTGGCTGATGTCTATACCAATGCTCAGGCATTTTTGATAAATATTCGGGAAATGCTCTACAAATTTTTCGCGGTCAAAATGCCGGCAATCAAGCCATACATGTTCTGTACCGGTACGTTTCATTTCACTATCTATGGCACGGGCCACAATATCACGCGGGGCCAGATCCTTTCTTTCGTCATATCGCTCCATAAAGGCTTCGCCTTCTTTATTGCGCAGAATACCTCCATCGCCGCGTACAGCTTCTGTGATCAGAAAGGCCTGTCCACGCAGACCGGGTTCATACAATGCGGTGGGATGAAACTGGATGAATTCCATATTCTCAATCCGTCCTTTGGCGCGGTATACCATGGCCACACCATCACCGGTAGCAATAGATGGGTTGGTGGTGGTACGGTATACCTGGCCATTCCCTCCGGTAGCCAGCAGGGTAGTGCGGGCAAGTATCTTTTCAATCTGGTTGGTTTCGAGGTTTAGAGCATACACTCCGTAGCAGGTAATGTCAGGCGATGCCTTGGTGATCAGGTAACCCAGATGGTGCTGGGTGATGATATCAATTACAAAAAAGTGTTTGATAATCTTAATATTGGGCTGGTTGTACACTGCTTCCAGCAGGGCGCGCTCCATTTCCCAACCGGTCACGTCTTTGTGATGGATGATCCTGAATTCGGAATGCCCGCCTTCTTTGCCCAGTTTATAATCTCCGTCTTTTTCTTTATCGAAACGGGCTCCCCATTCAATAAGCTCCCGCACCCGGTCCGGCCCTTCTTTTACCACTATCTCCACCACTTGTTTATTGCAAAGGCCATCGCCCGCTATCAGCGTATCCTCAATATGTTTTTCGAAACTGTCTTTCTCGGGGTCGTTGACTACTGCCACCCCACCCTGCGCATATTTTGTATTGGTTTCATCTGCTGCAGCCTTGGTCATCACCAATACCTGCTTGTCGGGAAAACGGTTAGCCACCTTCAGCGCATATGTCAATCCGGCTATTCCGGAGCCTACCACTAAAAAATCTGTCTGCATAACATTCATTGAGGCATCAAATTTAATGGAAGCATCCGGGAAGGCAATCAGCTTGCCCGTTAATTTGCCGGATCGGTATAGGTCACAATATCAATCCCCACACCATTGGGATCCACGATGGCAAAATGCCGGTCGCCCCAGGCCTCATCCCTGATGGGTATGCGCACCGGTACACCCATTTTTTTGATCCGCTCATACACGGCATCCACATCGGGCACTTCAATGGTCAGAAACATACCCTCACCTGCATAAGCGGGTCTGAACAACGTATCCTGCGAAGGGTGCTCCGGCTGCAGGAAGGCCAGCTGCGACTGGCCACCCGGGCTGTGCATCAATATATACCAATCCGACTCGAACACAACTCCAAAATCAAGTACCCGGCTGTAAAAGTCCCGGCTTGCCTGCAAATGAGGCGTAATAATTCCAGCATTCATTTTCATAGTAGCTGTTTTTTTAATAAAGGTTTCTTTGGTGGTACCTGCCAGCAATACAACTACCAGCAGCGACCACATACAATAACGATTCATACGTAAGAATAAAAAAAGGAAAAACTATTACTGTACTATACCCACCTGTAC
>JAGODE010000400.1 GCA_017998385.1 Chitinophagaceae bacterium
AAAGTATTACCTACGCACTTACGCGCAAAACAGACGGCACGTATCATATCTGTTTTACTGCTGCTGAAAATCCATTTACATTTGCCAAAATTGGATTACACTATTCCCGTTTTCCGGGTATAGGTCTCATCGGCAATTTTACCACTCGTAATTTTTTTACCCCCAATTCCCGCAGCCTGGTCAGCATCAACCTGGGTGAGAGTTTCAGGCTGCGTGGTGAACATCTTCAGTATATAGGCCGTTTAAAGAATTTTGCCCTCACCCTCAAGACACAGTTTGACCGGTTTGACTTTATCACCTACGAAGCGTTCAAAAAAACCGGTATCTATAAACAGAATTACTGGGAGATGAATGAGCGTTTTCATTACTCTGCCAATCGCCAGCTTACCATTGGTGTGGGTCATCGTTTCGAATGGCTCAAGTACAATCCAACGATATCTCCCGATCTTGCCTTCAAAGGTCGCAGTCAGTTTTCGACGGTCTATACCTACATCAATCATCACACTCTTGACCGCAGCACTTTTCCCAAACGTGGTATGCGTATTGAGGCGGAAGCCGGACGTATTGGCCGCCAGAGCCGCAAAGTAAGCTTTCTGCTCAATGGTGAACCGCTCAATAATCCGGATTCGCTGCAGGTAGGTAATAAACCTTTTTTCTACACTACACTGGTGGCAGAAGGCTACACCCCGCTGACACAAAAAACAGTAGGCTTTTTATATGCACAGAGTGGGATCAATTACAACTATGATAACCGTGCTATGAATGAATTTGTGATTGGTGGAATGATCCCCTTTTTCAGACGGCAGGTGGTATTTGCCGGTATGCAGGAAGGTTCTGTGTACAGTGCCGGTTATGCAGCCATTCAGGGTGGCCTGCGCTGGTCTCTTTTCCCCAATGCCTATCTTACCGGCCGAGCCAATGTTTTATTCAACAACCTGGTCAGCCGCAGCCGTTTCTTTAATGAGCACGATTTTTATTCTGGTTATGCCCTCACATTCTCCTATAATTTTGCCCTGGGGCCGCTGGAGCTGAGCCTTATGTACAGTGATCAGACGGGAAAAGTACAGACTTTCATCAATCTCGGTATCCCCTTCTGACTAGCCGGGCAGTGCCTTTACAAAATCGCTGACGAGGTAACTGATCAGTTTGCCGCTGGTTGAATCTGTGCGTCCGTCTGAAAGCCTGGTAGCACCTTCGCAGATAAAAAGATAGGCAGGTCTTGCGGTGGCAGCGGCCAGGCTGATATACTGACGGGCCTGGATAGCTGAAATGCCTACGGGCGTCATGGCACTGCTGAGTGTATGTTCGATACTGTCGAGGTCAACATCAATTCCTGTAAGTGTATCGTCGGTAAAATCAACGGCATGCGCTACTGCCTGGCGAAAATTACGTTTGCCGTGTACAAAGATGTCTTCAAACGTGATGCAGTCAATGAAGGGGTTATTGACAATATCCATCCATACATTCTGAGGCAGATAATTTTCATGGAGTGCTACGACACAATACTTGTGCAGGTAACCATCTTCTTCGGCATAGCGGAATGCGTTGCCACTGTGGCGTCCTTCGGCCGGACGAAAATCGGCATGCGCATCGAGGTTGATACAGTTGATCTGAGCCAGGGGGATATGTCCGGCTTTGTGCCAGCCTTTTGCACTGCCTTTAATAAGCGGATAGGTGTTGTTGTGACCGCCACCAATTACAATCGGAATTTTACCGGCTGCCGTAATTATTTTAGCCAGTTGTTCCACTTCTTCATCAATGCGGTTTACAGCATGCCGGTAGGCTTCTATGCGTTCTTCTTCTCCACGCGCAGTATGCTCAATGAGGTATTGTACATCGCCAAAGTCGAAATGTCCCAGCAGCAATATTTCCTGGCCATCGAGGAAGTCATTGCTTTGAATATTCAGGAAACTCTGCAGAAAGGGAATCCATAATGTATCTGCTCCGCCGATGCCGTAATTGCCCTTGGCGCCGATATCTTCGGGTATACCAAATAAAACAAAGCGGGCTGTGGACTGTGCCAGTGCTATATCCAGGCTGCCACCGGTTAGTACCTGTAACCGTTCGCCCAATTTGGTTTCAAAACGACGCAGTCGTACCAGCGACAGAATATCCTGTTTGTTATAGATTTTCAGGTGCTGCAGGGCAGCCGGTCTGGCCTCCATGGTTGGGGTATCAGTTTCCGATCTTTTCATTGACAAGTTTTAGAATCGTTGATTCTAAAGCTATGCATTTGTTTTCAATTTCCCGCCCCCTTGCCAGAATGTCTGTTACAAAAACACTATCGTTATAGCCGGCGGCATTGATACGTACGTTGAGGAAGGCGCCCATCACTGCGCTACGGGCACAAAGGGCGCCTACACCGGCATCGGATACGGAATTGGGATTGCCTGTTTCGGCCATGGCCTGGATTACCCGCATACTGGCCAGCGCTTTTTCCATTACAGCAAAAGGCACCTCAATCGCTATGCGGGTAGCTGCCTGGATAGCAGCGGAACGTGCTGCTTTTTCTTCTTCGTTTCCTTTGGGCAGTCCGAAGGCTTGCATGATACCGTTGAAGGCACTGGTATCTGCATCGACCAGTTGCAGCAGGCTATCTTTTATGGCATTTCCTTCCTCGGCCCAGTTGCTGAATGTTTCCCATTGCTCATCCCATCCTTTTTTGTGGGCCGACAGATTGGCTACCATGGTACCCAGTGCTGCTCCGAGAGCGCCAAGGTAAGCAGCAATGGATCCACCACCTGGAGCCGGACTTTCGCTGGCTGTGAGATCGGCAAAGGCATTGAGCGGCATATGGATCAATGGACTGGCCCCGGCATCGCGCAGGCGGTATTCGATAATTCGTTCTTCCGGTTTAAACGGAGCCAGTTCATCGAGGCCCATCGACAGGATGGCTATGCGTATCAGCTCCTTTTCTGACACACCGGTAGAGCGCTGCTGCTTGCGCAAAAAATAACGACCGGCATCCAGGAGACATTGCAAAGGTACCAGTCCCACGAGTTCACTGCCTGTAACACGCAGCCCGCGTGCATCGGCCCGCTTACATACTTCATCAAAGGCTATATGCAGTGGTGTGACACGGATATTGGTCAGGTTCATGGATATCTGTGCCATTCCATATTCTTCAATATACCATCCAATAGCTTTTACGGCCTTCAATGAGCCGGGAACAGATACGGGTTGTCCCTGCTCATCCAGTACAGGTTTGCCGTTTTCTCTTTTTACCCGGCCGGCTTCGCGTACATCGAAAGCCACTGCATTGGCGCGGCGGGTGCTGGTAGTATTCAGATTCACATTATAAG
>JAGODE010000401.1 GCA_017998385.1 Chitinophagaceae bacterium
CTTTTTTGTGATAGAAATAAGAGTTTCTTTATACAACCCGTATTGCACATACAGATCTATCAGTTTTTCAAGAAGAGTGCGGCCTTCATCTTTTTCGTATGCAGCCATTTCACAAAGCAGGGCTACGGCGCTGACGGCATCCTTATCGCGAATCTTATCGCCTATCATCAAACCAAAACTTTCTTCACCGCCGACCACATAATTTTCCTTCCCTTCTTTTTCGCGGATCATTTCAGCGATCCATTTAAAACCGGTGAGTACCCGATAACAACTCACGTTATTGCCTTTGGCAAGTCCATCCACCATTCCTGTGGTAACGATGGTGGTAATCACCATGTCATTAGGCTGCGCAATACCCCTGGTACGGCGTGCTTCAAGCAGGTAGTTGAACGCCAGTATGGCGGTCTGATTGCCGTTCATCAGCACCCACTCGCCATGATTGTCCTTTACACCAATGCCCACACGGTCGGCATCGGGATCAGTACCCAGCAGGATATCTGCATCCAGGTCTTTGGCTTTTTGTAAGCCAATGCCCATTGTCTCTTTCTCTTCAGGATTGGGATATACTACCGTCGGGAAATTGCCATCGGGTATACTTTGTTCTTCTACGATATGTACATTCTTAAATCCGAAACGCTCGAGCACCTGGGGTACCAGTTTAATGCCGGTACCATGAATAGGAGTATATACGATTTTAAGATCGCTCTGGCGTGCAATGATATCGGGATACACACTCAATTCTTTCACCATACTGATGTAGGCCTCGTCAATGTCTTTTCCGATAAGCGTAATGTTTTCTTCGCCACCGCTCCATTTCACCTCATCAACAGAGGCGATCTTTTCCACTTCTTTTATCACGTTTTTATCATGGGGTGGCACCAGTTGCGCACCATCATTCCAGTAAGCCTTATAGCCATTGTATTCTTTGGGATTATGCGAAGCCGTACATACGACCCCACCCTGGCAACCCAGGTGGCGTATGGCAAAAGAAAGTTCGGGTGTGGGTCGCAGACTTTCAAACAAAAACACCCTGATTCCATTGGCGGCAAATACATTGGCAGTGGTTTCTGCAAAGAAGCGGCTGTTGTTGCGACTGTCATGTGCTATAGCCACTTTTACAGTATTGCCAAAGCATTGTTTGAGGTAATTGGCATATCCCTGGGTGGCCATGCCTACCGTATACTTATTCATCCGGTTGGTGCCTACACCCATAATGCCGCGAAGGCCGCCGGTTCCAAATTCAAGATTGCGATAAAATGCGTCTGCCAGTTCCTTCTCATTTTCGGATTGCAGTTTTTGTACCTCCTCCCGGGTTGTGGCATCGAAGCTATCACTAAGCCAGGCATTCACTTTGGCAAGTATTGCAGCGTCTATCATGTACAGATCTGTTTTAGGTTTAAATGAGTTAATGATCGGGGCCTGAAGTTATCAATTTTTAGCTATCAAATCCAGTTAACCTGTTGAAACGTATTTTTGTCTCTATGTTTCGTTTTACTCCGCTACCGCCTGCTTTATTTTTCATTACCAGTCCATGGGGCAGGCGGCTGCGGCTCCTTACGCTTACCTGCCTTTTGTTACTGACCGGAAACGGCATCCTTGCCCAGTCGCCTGTCAGCGACAGTGGTTCACCCGCCCCTGTGGCCGATACCGGTACGGGGCCTGTTAAAAGCCGTGTCTGGCTGGTAACGGGGATAAACGGGGTAGGTTATGGCAGCACGCTGGCCCTGCTCAATAATGCCTGGTATAAAAATGATGCCCGTACATCGTTTCACACTTTTGACGATAGCCGCGAGTGGCTGCAAATGGATAAATGGGGCCATGCCTGGACCACGTTCAATGCAGCACGTGCCAGTACCGCATTATGGGAGTGGACAGGGCTATCGCATCGTAAGTCGGTATGGCTGGGCAGTGCTACTTCCCTGCTTTATATGACCGGCATTGAATATCTCGATGCGCATTCGGCTAAATGGGGCTGGAGCTGGAGCGACGTGGCCGCCAATGCCACTGGTGTGGGCATATATGCCGCACAGGCCTTATTGTGGAATGAAGAGCGTATACAACTCAAGTTTTCCTTTCACAGCAACCGCTACAGCAGCCAGCAACTCGAAGCACGGGCCGATGACCTGTTTGGCCGCAATTGGTATGAGCGGATGCTGAAAGACTATAATGCACAGACCTACTGGCTGAGCACCAATCTCCATTCTTTCTTACCGGAAAGCAAATTTCCTGCCTGGCTTAATATAGCCGTTGGATATGGTGCTACCGGCATGTTTGGTGGTTTTGAAAATAAATGGACCGATGGTCAAAATCAGGCCGTCGACCGTGGCGATATCCGCCGGCTGCGTCAATTTTATCTGTCGCCCGATATCGATTTCACCCGCATTCCTACCAAAAGTAAATTCCTGAAAACAACCTTTTCGATCCTCAATGCCTTCAAACTTCCGGCACCCACATTTATGATAGACAGTAAGGGAAAAGCGAAGGGATACCTTTTATACTTTTAATGTGCTGATGTGCTAATGTGTCAATGTGCTAATTTAGTGTGCTGATGTGCTAATGTGCCAATATGCCAGTGAATGCGACAGCAGAACTCGCTAAAATAAATCATTCCGATACGTGATTTATGTACAAAAACATATTCGACCAACGATCGCATTACCATTTCATTGACACATTAGCACATTAACAAATCACGCCAGGTATGCTCCGCTTACCTTCCCTTCTTCCACTTCCACAAAAATATGTTCCTGCAATGTGGTGGCGATTGAAAGGCCTACGTAATCGGGGTAAACGGGAAAGCTGTTGTGGCTGCGGCCAACCAGCACAGCCGTCTGAATGCGCGCCGGCTGATACTCCAGAAAGGGCTTCATCGCATACAGCAATGTCTTACCGCTATTGGCCACATCATCTACTACAATGATTGTTTTATTATCAAAATTGAGCGGCTGGCTCAGCTCGATGGCACGGGGAGTGCGCTTATCGAGCGACAGGTCGATCAATACGGTTTTTACGGGCGAATATTCCGCAATAATACCCTGCAGAATCCGGGCAATGGCACTCCCATTGTCACGTATACCAGCCAGTACCAGTTCTTCTGTACCGGCATTGTTCTCGATGATTTCAAGCGCTATACGGCGCAGTTTTTTATCTGCCACCGCCGCATCCAGTATATAATTTTTGACTACAGTCATCTTACTCATTCATTAAAGTGTAAATTAGCACTTGTAATTGATTGCTTATGCAAATTGCTCAACAAATTTTATTTGTTCTTATCAGCGTTGCGGCCATTGTTCTCTTTGC
>JAGODE010000131.1 GCA_017998385.1 Chitinophagaceae bacterium
TAAGTCACATTATGAGCAACGGGGTTATTGCCGGCATCGCGCAGGTCAAAATTAGCGGTGGTCACAGAGCTTGCATCCAGCGCTTCATTGAAGTTTACCAGTGGTTTGTCTGCCACACGGAAATTGATGGCGCCGTTGGCTGGTTTTACGGACAGTATCTCCGGAGCTACCACGTCTGGTCCGGCTACGGTGTTGAATACGACATCAACCCAGTAGTTGTCTTTATTGAAAGTATTGTTGGGGAATGAGGGAGAGCCGGCATAGGTAAACACCCCATTGCCATTGGCACTGCCTGCATCGGCAAGTCCAATCAGCGGATTGGTGATATAATCTGTTTCAAAATAAGGTTCTGTTTTGGCATAGTAGCCATTGGGGCTGTGGTAAGAAACCACATAGGTGGTATTGGCAGTAATGGCTACCGGAGTGCCCAGCATCGCTTCCTGCCAGCCGGAGGCGGTTTCACTCAGGAAGATGACCTGGCCCAGCAGATTGCCGTTTATGTCCCACAGACTGCCGGTATGTGTGCCGGCATCGCTGGAGCTCTTGTAGAAACGAATGCCGTTGATATAGCCGCTTACTGATGATTTGAATTTCATGCCCAGTTCGATGCCACCGTTATTATCATTAAGGTTGGTTGTAGCCGGAACATCGGAGGTTTGGAACATGGTACAGGGGCAGGTTGGCGGAGCAGGAGGACCAACAGTGACGTTTATGGCATTAGCTGCCGGTGCAGTACCCGCGGCTTCAATATTGCCGGAATCATCCACACCTCTTACCTTAATCACAATAACGCCCTGCACAAGAGGAGTCCAGGTATATTGCCAGCTGGTATTGCCGCCGGAAACAACCGTCCAGGTAGTACCGCCATCAAGAGAAATTTCAATGCTGGCTACCTGTGCATTATCAGAAGCGGTACCCGCGATGGTTACCGGTTCGTTGGCTGGTATGGTAGCTCCCTGTAGCGGGGTGGTTATGATGGAAACAGGCGCCTGATTGTCGGTCGACTGGGAAGCTGCTTGCAATCCTGCCATGAGTGTACCGGGTTGCACACCCATATCGGCCAGCAGGTTTACGGTAGCCTGCTGCATGTCGGGATCGGGAGCGGCACTGCCATTATCATGGTCGCTGTCGAGACCCCATGACCATTGTACTGTGCCCGCACCAAATACCAGGGCACCGCTGGAGTGGCGGTACATCGAAAGTTTATGTACTTTACCATTCAGCGTGGTATTGGAGAGACGGATACGGCCGGGAGGGTTGAAGGGAGCATACTGAGGCTGCTCATAGTTCCACTCATAACCCAGCGTTCCGTAGGGGAAAGTTTTTACATCTTCGATACCCATGCTGGCTATAGATGTATTGCGCCAGAAGCGGAGATTTTTATAGGCCGAAGGTACCTGGATAGAACCGGTTGTGCCATCCCAGCTTAGTTGGCCGGAAAGGGCGTTTTCAGGACGGTTACCACCATAACCCGCACCATCTGCCGCACGCCAGAGGCCTGTCCAGATATTGGTGGGGTCACATTTATTACCACAGGGGTTTTCGCCCTGTGTTCCTTCTTTGTAACACACCAGCGTGCGATCGGCCGTATTGCTGCCGTCAGCACTGTTTTCGTAACGCGTTTTCCAGTATATCTCATTGCCGCTAAAGAAAGCCAGGTGTACACCTGCGGTACGTGCATTTTCAACAGCCGTACGCATTTCTTCAGACCAGTACTCATCATGTCCTACTGAAAGAAATACTTTATGATTGAGGATCTCAGCACCATTTTTATGAATATCCATATTGGAGGTATAGGATACATCGTAACCGTTACGCTCCAGGAATTTGATCATGGGATACTCAGCGTTGAAGATAAAATCTTCACCATAGCCGCCGCCGCCGCCGCCGTTGCGGGTAATATAAGGACGGTTATAACTCACTTTTACAGCACGGCCTGCAGGGTAGGAGGTGGCACCTACATACAGGCTGTTTCCGCCATACACGTTATAGGCCTGCCAGGTAGCATCGGAGGCCTGGAAAAAAAGGTCAGATGTATTGCCGTCGTTACGCACTATAAATACGATATGGCTTGCACCATTGTTGTCTGTTCTTTTCAGCCGGGCTATATAATAACCCGATACGGCATCGCCGGGTACATCCCAGTAGCCGGATTCATTCCAGGTGCCGCAATCTACCAGACCGGTAGCCGGATCTTCGAAAGCGGGTGGTTGGGTCTGCGGCAGGGTGGCAGAAACGACACCATTACCTTTGAAACGTGCGCCCAAACCGCCATAATAGCCCAAACGGTAAATACTGATAGTGTAAGCGGAAGCATCCGTTTTGATCTTAAAATGCACTCGCTGACCACGGTTAACACTTACTTCTGTCGCAAAGCCCTGGATGCTAAGATCCCCGGCTCCGCTCACATCCCACTCTGAAGCTGGATTACCAGCCAGTTGGTTTTCAGTAACGATAGCATTCTGAGCTGTTGAAATGTGGAAAAACAACAGCGAAATAAAGAATACGAATAACTGCTTCCGATAGGTATACGTCATTATCATCCCTTTCATGATCTTTTATTAGGGTAGTAAACAATAAGGCACTGGACTGAGGATCTTCAGGATATTATTTCAACAGGAAATTGGGGAGGATATTGGGATACAGCGAGATAGATAGCCATAGCCCGGGGAAATAATTTTGATGAAGAGTGTGTCATCAACCTATATCCTGTGGGTCAGGGGATAAAGATACTGTAAAGTCCGGGATATGCAAATCCCCACTCATGTTTGTGGGGAAATAATTATCCACTACACACTGGTTTTCACCAGTATTAGAAACATATTAGAAGTGTTGGTCTCTGCAAAACATTTACCTGTGTAAAAAAGCCGGCGTGACTGTTTGCAAGCGATCATTTATTGCCGGTTGCGGGTGTCGATCACGATCTTTCTTTTTTTGCCCAGGTAATGTCCTACTGAGAGGCCATATACCCGATGTACGATCCGGGGGCCATGATCGGCATTGTTGAAACTACCCATGCCGTGCGAGTACTGGCCAAACAGGTAAAATCCTCCGGGCCATTCGTAGCCAAGCTGAGCCAGCATACTGGCCGCATAACGCCCATAATCGCCAAAACCAAAACGCATTTTCTGGTCTACTACGTCGCCATTGGCCTTACGGAATTTTTCTGTGCCTGATAGCTGAAAGTCAAGGCTGGGACCGGCTTTAATAAAAAGATGGCCGGGTTGGCGGCTCAGGTCATATTGCAGAAGGAATGCCAGCTCAAAAGTATGCAGGCGTATATCATTATGTACGGCATTGGGGTCGGGAGGGAAAGACGGTTTATTCAGATCCACTTCAAAGCCTTTAAGGCTGTAAAAAGCGGCGGGAGCAAAATAAAGCCGTTCTTCGAAAGGTATCTTCCAGCCAGCGCCTAACTGAAATCCATACTTACTTTTGACGGACTGTTTTTCGCCTGCAATACTGTAGCGGGCTGCACTGGCCTGTCCGCCGGCAAAAATGCCAAATTGAGATTGTTGAGCCAGACAAAAGAGACTGATGCCGGTAAAAGCCAGCGTAAAAACGATTTTCTTCATAAAAGTCAGCCGGGCAGGCAACAGCCAGCCATTGTTTCGGTGTAAATAAAATAAGTGGTAGGTATTTGCACAGGAGTGGCGCGATGCCGGGTGGATCTATTGGGGCGTAAAAATAGAAAAATAGTTATAAGTAGCAAGCAGGGCAGAAGGTTAAGGGTAAAAGGTAAAAGGTAGAAGGTTTAGGGGTGAAGGTTAAAGGTAATTCAGGATATTAGTACACTGGTATATGGTAGCCCCGCGATGCTTCGCGGGGCTACAGCATCAAAAACATCTTCACATCACCAAATTTTCAAATCGTTAGAATTTTTTCGCCGGATCCTTGATTCCTTCCTTTTCATTATATGCCTGCGATGCTCCTGGTGCGATTGACAGGTTTTTCCATTGCTGGTCTTTGATCAGACGGCCAATGTATATGATCTGTCCTACATGATAAGGATAATGCGCCAGTTGCCGGTTAATGGCGTCTATCACACCAAGCGGTTCCTGGCGGATGGTTACTGTTTTGAGAAGATCTTCTTCTGTCAGTGATTCGAGTGAGCGGAGATAACAATCCCAGCCCTTTTGCCATAGCGCCATCAGTTCCGCACGGCTATACTGTAACTGCCCAAATTCAGCATCCCTGTTGCGCCATTCCTTTTCTCCATCGCTGGTCAGAAAATCGGTCCAGCGGCTAAGCATGTTGCCGCTCATATGCTGAATGATAACCGAAATGCTGTTGGAGACATCATTGGGTTTATAGAAAAAATCATCATCAGCCAGTTGTTCAAAACAACGCTCAGCCAAATCCTTGTAATAACGTACACGGCGAATGGAAGTAGAAAGGAATTCAGTTGCGACAGACATGGTAAAAAGTATAAAAGTATAAAAGTTTAAAAGTATAAAGGGTAGATTTTTACACGCTTTATTAAAATCCGAAGAGTGCAAATAACACTAGGGCATTCTCTCGCCTCATTTTCAAGTCGCAAAGAACGCAAAGCAGATTAAGAACGCAAAGAACGAATTAATACATTAGAACGCCTCTCCCTCATTTTCAAATCGCAAAGAACGCAAAGCAGATTAAGAACGCAAAGACTGCACTAACACATTAGAACGCCTCTCCCTCATTTTCAAATCGCAAAGAACGCAAAGCAGATTAAGAACGCAAAGAACGAATTAATACATTAGAACGCCTCTCCCTCATTTTCAAATCTTCACATTTTCAAATTTATTAGCACATCAGCACATTAACCCATTAGCACATTATTTTCACCATCCTTCCGCCGAATCATCGCCTCTTTTGTCGGCTACTGCTTCAAAACGGCCATCGGGCAGTACGCGGATTACTTCAGTACGCCCGATCTGTCCCCGCTTAAGTAGCTTGTATCCCATTTTTTCCAGTTGAAGACGAACCGTATCCGGAAAATCGTTTTCTACAAAAACGGTGTCGGGCAGCCACTGGTGGTGAAACTTGGGTTTGTAAACGGCATCTTCGGTATTCAGTTCAAAATCGATAATATTTACCAGGGTCTGAAACACGGAAGTCGGAATGGTGGTGCCTCCCGGTGTGCCCACTACGAGGAACGGTTTGCCGTTTTGCAAAACGAGGGTAGGTGTCATAGAACTCAGCATACGCTTGCCGGGTTGAATGGCATTGGCTTCTCCGCCAACAGCACCATACATATTCGGTACGCCGGGTTTTATACTGAAGTCATCCATTTCATTGTTTAGGAAAAAACCCGCGCCGCCCACTACTGTGCGGCTGCCATAAGACCCATTAAGCGTAGTGGTCACTGCTACCGCATTGCCGTCTTTATCAATAATACTGAGGTGCGTGGTTTCTTCACTCTCAGGTGCCGGCAGTATGCCCGGGGCAATACTCCTGCTGTTGCCGGCAACACCGGGCTGATAGTCTTTCATACGTTGCTGAATATAACTGTCCGCCGATAACTGCTCTGCCGGAACCTTATAAAAATCGGCGTCCCCCATATACTCAGCACGGTCTGCATAGGCACGGCGTTCGGCTTCTATCATCAACTGTACGGCACTGGCAGAAAGGAAACCATCATTTTTTATGGAACGGGGCTCTGTCATTTTCATCATCTGGTGCAGCAGCAGGCCTCCGCTGCTGGGCATGGGCATGCTCAGCACCTGGTATCCTTTATAATCGAATTTATGCGGAGTACGCTCAGCTGCTTTATAAGATGCAAGGTCTTCGAGTGTGATCAATCCGTTGCCACGTTTCATTTCGTCGGCAATCAGCTGTGCTGTTTCGCCTTTATAGAACCCATCTGCGCCTTTTTCTTTTATTCGTTTCAATGTGGCAGCCAGATCTTTTTGAATTAATGTATCGCCCGCTTTCCAGGGTGTGCTGCGTACAAATACAGGTGTTACGGTATTCAGTTTTTTCAGTTCATCCTGAAGACTATTCAATGCAGCAGCTTCGTTGTCGTTGATAGCAAAACCTTTTTCGGCCAGTAATATGGCCGGGTCAATAAGTTCCGCAAAAGACAGCTTGCCGTATTTGGCTGCGGCAAAGAGGCCGGCAACAGTACCCGGCACACCGGCAGCCAGATGTCCATCCTGGCTTTTATCCGTGCGTGCGGTGCCATCCGGATCAAGGTACATATCGCGCGATGCCCTGCCAGGTGCTTTTTCACGGTAATCAATAGACAGCTCTCGTCCGTCTGACAGGTGGGCTACCATAAATCCGCCTCCACCAAGATTGCCTGCATTGGGATATACAACGGCAAGGGCCAGTTGGCTGGCAATAGCGGCATCCACGGCATTGCCGCCTTTTTTTAAGATAGCCAGTCCTACCTGGCTGGCGAGTGTGTGAGCGGTAACCACAGCTCCATTGCTGACCACCGTTTTTTTCTGTACAGTATAATGGAAAGGATCGATGCCGGTCAGACTGTTTTTCTGTGTGCCGGTACAGGCGTGCAACACTGCTGCCAGCAACAGCAGCGGTAAAAATATCTTCATTTCTGTTAAAACATTTGCAGAAAGGTACTTAAAACCTGTAAAATGTACAGAAGGCGAAAGCCATTTGCACACATCAGTTTATATTCGCTGCACAATTACATGGGATGAAGCAGTTTTTTACCCGCATCAGTTTGCTGGTCATTTCTTTTTTTTACCTGTACAATCCGGTATCAGGCCAGGAAAAGCGTAGTCTTACTTCGGCAGAAATATACCAGGCCATGCAGAAACTGAATGTGCTGGGAAGCGTATTATATGTTGCCGCACACCCGGACGACGAAAATACCCGGCTGATTACTTATTTGTCAAATGAAAAATTGTACCGTACCGGTTACCTCTCCCTTACACGTGGCGATGGCGGGCAAAACCTGATCGGTGATGAGCAGGGAGTAGAACTGGGACTCATTCGCACCCAGGAGTTGCTGGCGGCACGCCGGGTAGACGGGGGTGAACAATTCTTTTCACGTGCATTTGATTTCGGATACTCCAAAAATCCGGAAGAAACATTTACCAAATGGGATAAGGAAAAAATATTAAGCGATGTGGTATGGGTAATCAGGAAGTTTCAGCCAGATGTGATCATAACCCGTTTTCCCACAACCGGCGAGGGAGGTCATGGCCATCATACCGCTTCTGCCATACTGGCCAATGAAGCATTTGCCGCCGCCGCCGACCCCAAACGTTTTCCGGAGCAGCTCCGTTGGGTTAAACCCTGGCAGGCGCAACGTATTTTATGGAATACATTCAACTTTGGTACAGTTAATACCATTCAGCCCGATCAGTTTAAAATTGATGTAGGTGGTTTCAATGCATTGCTGGGTAAAAGTTATGGTGAAATTGCGGCAGCCAGCCGCAGTCAGCATAAAAGTCAGGGCTTCGGTGTGCCTGCTTCCCGTGGCGAAGCATTTGAAAGTTTTAAAACAACAGGCGGTAATGCCCCCACCACATCTTTACTGGATAATGTCAATACTTCGTGGACTCGTCTACCAGGTGGTGAAGCTGTCAGCAGGCAGGTAAATCAGCTGATCCGCGACTATGATCTGCAACACCCGGAAAAATCCGTACCTGCACTTGCCAGTCTGTATAAACTGATCAGTGCAATGCCCGATCAGCCGTGGAAAACGCAGAAGCTGCACGAAGTACAGGAATTGCTGATCCAGTGCAGCGGCCTCTTTCTCGAAGCATTTACCCGTGTTGCCACCACTGTACAGGGCGATGAGTTGAAAATACAACTGGCCGCCATCAATCGCCTGGGTGCAGATGTAGTGCTGGATAAAGTAATGCTTGAATCAACCAGTGTTGACCTCAAAACTCCCCTGCACGCCAATGTAAATCTCGAGCAGACGACAACGATCCGCGTGCCTAAAACGTATGCGCTCACCCAGCCATACTGGCTCAAAGAAAAGATGGCCGAAGGATATTTTCAGGTGAGTGATATGCAGAAGATAGGTCAGCCGGATGTTGACCCCGCCTGTACAGCCGTTTTTTCATTGACCATTCAGGGTATACAGCTTGCGGTTAATCGCCCTGTGCGTTATAAATATACCGATCCCGTAAAAGGAGAGGTCTATCAACCCCTGGTTGTATTACCGCCGGTAGAAGTACGCTTTGTAAATGATAATAACCTGGTAATGGGTGATACTGCAACTCGTGTGCAGGTTCAGTTTTTTGCAAATAAAGCAGATTCGGTCACTTATCAGATGGCTTACCAGTATTCGAATAAATGGAAAGTGAAGGATGACCGGTTTGTATATGGCTCCCGCGACAATCGCAACAATTATTCCTCGGCCCTTTTTTCGCCGGCAGGTAAACAATCGGCTGTATTGCGTGAGCAGGTGAAACTGGTGGCTACTGCGCCCGATAGTATCCGGTATACCAGCTACCATCGGCGGATAGCGTATGATCATATCCCTACAATCACCTACTTCAAACCGGCCGAAACCAACCTGGTGGCATTTGACCTCAAAACCGAACAGCATAAGATCGGATATATTACAGGAGCTGGCGATAAAGTACCCCAGGCGCTTGAACTGATGGGTTATGAAGTGACCCTGCTGGATGAAAAAAATATTTCACGCAACCACCTCGACCAGTTTGATGCCATTATCACGGGTGTGCGTGCCTATAATACCAATGAGTGGCTGAATGGTTATTACGACCAGCTGATGGCATATGTGGCCGGCGGAGGCAACCTGATAGTGCAGTATAATACCAGCAGCAATATCGGTCCGGTAAAAGCAAAGATCGGCCCTTATGCATTTGATATATCACGGGCACGCATTACGGACGAAAATGCGGCGGTCCGATTCCTGCAGCCGGCTCATCCGGCTTTTAATTATCCGAACAAAATCACCGCTGCCGATTTTGAGGGATGGATACAGGAACGGAGCATCTATCACGGCAGCAACTGGGATAAAACAAAGATGACGGCATTGATCAGCATGAACGACCCTGGCGAAAATGCTGATGAAGGCAGTCTGCTGATAGCCCAATACGGTAAAGGCTTTTTCACTTACACAGGCCTTGTCTTTTTCCGGGAACTGCCGGCTGGTGTGCCTGGGGCATACCGGTTGCTGGCCAACCTGATTGCCCTGAATAAGAAGAAAGGGTTTTGATAATGTGCTGATGTGCTAATGGGGTAATGTGCTAATGGATTTGAAGATTTGAGGATTTGAAAATTTGAAGATGAGGGGAGAGAATGTGCTAATGTGTTAATGTGCTGATGTGCTAATGAATTTGAAAATGTGAAGATTTGAGGATTTGAAAATGAGGAAGAGTTGTTCTAATGTGTTAATGCAGTCTTTGGGTTCTTAATCTGCTTTGCGTTCTTTGCGATCTGAAAATTTGAAGATGAGGGAGAAGCGTTCTAAAGTGTTAATGCAGCCTTTGCGTTCTTAATCTGCTTTGCGTTCTTTGCGATTTGAAGATGGGAGGACAATGTGCTAATGTGCCAGTGTGCTAATGGGTGAATGTGCTATTTTTACTGTCAACTGTCCACTGCCAACTATCTTCTGTTCGCTGTCAACTGTCAACTGTCAACTGTCAACAAAAAATGGCTAAACAAAATAAACCAAGTATCCGTCGCGGCGAAATGGCTTTTCTTTTTGCCATCGTACTGGGATTGTTGTTGGGACTGGCGATCAAACGCGTGCGGATTGGTATTTTACTGGGACTGATCATTGGCGGGGCTATCGTATTTCTGGGATGGACCCGTGCTAATAATAACAGACGATGAAACCAGACGAAAAAGATAAGATTCCATTATTTAAGACCTGGCGGCAATGGTACATTTTTGTAGTACTGGTGCTGCTGGTACAGATTATTATCTTTTATTGGATCACTGAATATTTTGCATGAATCAGCTCGACTGGATTGTACTTATAACGACGCTTGCCGGCATCATGACGTATGGTATTTATAAAAGCCGTACCACACGCAACCTCGATGGATACTTTCTGTCAAACCGCAGTATGCCCTGGTGGCTTGTATTGCTAAGCATTATGGGTACACAAGCCAGCGCAGTTACATTTCTGGCAGCGCCCGGACAGGCTTATACAGATGGGATGCGCTTTGTACAGTACTATTTTGGTCTGCCACTCGTAGCCATTGTAGTTTGTGTCACTTTTATTCCGGTATTTACCCGGCTGAAACTGATCACTGCCTACGAATACCTCGAAAAAAGATTCGATACCAAAACCAGGACATTCACCTCTTCGCTTTTCCTGATCCAGCGCGGTCTTTCAACAGGTATCAGCATATTTGCTCCTTCCATTATTTTATCAACCCTGCTTGACTGGAATATTTACTGGACCAACCTTTTCATGGGCGGGTTGCTCATTATTTATACCGTGTCCGGCGGAGCACGGGCAGTGGCTTATACACAGCAACTGCAACTGGTGATCATTTTTGCAGGTATGTTCATAGCCGGTTATTATGTGGTCAATCACCTGCCCGAGAATGTGGGGTTTACCGATGCACTCGAAGTGGGTGGTAAACTGGGCAGGATGAATGTGATTACCACCGGCTTTACCGAAGGAAAAGGTTTCGACTGGGGCGACAGATATAATATCATCAGTGGCATGATCGGTGGTTTTTTTCTGTTGCTTTCTTATTTCGGTGCAGATCAGTCACAGGTAGGCCGTTATCTTACAGCGCGTTCAATGACCGAAAGCCGCATTGGTGTGCTCATGAATGGTATTGTAAAAGTGCCCATGCAATTCCTGATTCTGCTGGTAGGAATATTGGTCTTTACGTTTTACCAGTTTAACCAGGCTCCCGCTTTTTTTAATCAGAAAGAGCTGACAAGACTGGAGCAGTCGCCTCACCGCCAGGAGCTGGTATTATTGCAGGAACGCCAACAGGTGATACAGGAACAAAAAAAAGCAGTGCTGACAGAATATGGCGTCAGCCAGTCTGAAGCGTCGATTGAACAGCTGCGGGTATTACAAAGCAGTTCAGACAGTGTGCGTAAAGCCGTGCAGTCGCTGGTTAAAAAGAATGGTGGCGACGACAACGATACCAATTATATTTTTCTGCGTTTTGTAATCGATTACCTGCCCGTGGGTCTGGTGGGCCTGCTTATTGCTATTATCTTTCTGGCCTCCTGGGGCAGTATTGCTGCGGCACTCAATTCGCTTGCATCCAGTACCGTCATTGATTTTCATAAGCGGTTTAGCCGCAAAGAAGCTTCTGAAGAGTATGATTATAAAATTTCCAAATGGTATACGCTTGGCTGGGGCGTGTTCTGTATGTCGGTGGCCATGTTTGCTTCCAATATCGGCAACAGTCTGATAGAAGCTGTAAATCTGCTTGGTTCTTTATTTTACGGAACCATACTAGGCGTGTTTCTGGTCGCATTCTACTGTAAAAGCGTGAAAGGTACAGCTGTATTTGCAGGTGCAATTGTTGCAGAGCTGCTGGTGGTACTTCTTTTTATGCTGAATGAATACGGTGTGATAGGGCTGGGCTTCTTATGGCTCAATGCCATTGGCGCCCTGGCTGTAGTAGGATTTAGTTATGTGGCAAAACTGCTTTGGAAAAATTGACCTGAAAGTGTTTACCGTGAATAAATAAAAAAAGAGTCCACATTTGGGACTCTTTTTTTTGGGGATAATAGGTGTATGAATTATTTGGCCAGCTTTTTCAGCAGGTCATCATTCAGTTTTACGTAGTCGTCGTTTTTGGCTTTCTGCGCCAGCTCTTTTGAGCGGTTGGCGGCAGCAATGGCTTCAGTTTTTTTACCCAGTTTGGCCAGGCAGTTGGCCCATTGGTGCTGTACCCAGAAGGCATCCGGCTGTTGCTCTACTGCTTTATTAAACCAGGTCAGTGCCTGATTCAGGTCTTTGCCATTATCCATATAATACATGGCGGCCTGGAAATAAGGCGGTTTGTCTGTTTTCATCGCAGCATCGATGCTGGCCATTATTTTGCTGTCGATATCAACCGTTACAGGCAGCGATACCATCGACTTATCCCACAGCAACTGGATATCCAGGCTGGTAGATTTTACGTTGGCAAACTGGATAGTGAATGTCTCTGCCGCTGATTTGCTCTTGGTGACAGCTACCGGAATACGTACTACATCCATTTCTGCTTTATAGGCAGCCGGGCTGGTGACGTCTGTTTGTTTGCTGATGATGAGGATCCAGCTTTTTTTATCGGGAATGCTGAGCAGGCCATATTTTCCGGCAGGAACCTTTACGCCGCCAATCGTTACTTCTTCGCCAAAAGTAAGGGTGGTGGCGCCATTGGCACCTGTACGCCATACTTTACCGGCAGGGGCGATATCGGTATATAATTTACGGCTTTTGATACCCGGACGGGAATAAGACAATTCAATAGAAGATAAGGCAAATTCCTGCTTAACGGTTTGTGCCGGACTTGGGGCCGGAGTTTTTAACTGTGCCTGAGCTGTGTACATC
>JAGODE010000132.1 GCA_017998385.1 Chitinophagaceae bacterium
CTTGTACCCGGTATATACCAGGAATACGCCAAAAATGTACAGTATCCAGTGGAACTCGTTGACCAGCGCCACACCTACGGTGATAAAAAGTATCCGGAATATAATGGCTGCCAGGATACCGATGAGCAGGGCGCGGCCATAATGTTTTTCCTTAACTCCAAATGAAGCGAAGATGAGAATGAATACAAAAATATTATCAATACTGAGGCTCCACTCCATGAGATAAGCGCTCAGGTATTCGAGTGCCAGGGTCTGACCTTTTTCGAGCCACATGAATACAAAAAAGGCCAGTGCCAGACCTACCCAGAAAAAGGTCTGCATCAAAGCCTGCCGGATAGTTACTTTTTGATTTTTTTTACTCATCAGGCCCAGATCGAACGCGAGGGCAACCAGCAGCACAATGCCGAAAACGAGATAGGTAATCTGATCAGGTGTCATGAGGGGGAATAAGATACAAAGATAAGGGAGCCGCGTCAACTGCCGGTAAAGGCCGGGTTTATCTTTTACCCATTATACAGATTACTAACCTGTATATATAAATCAGGAACGTGTATACTGGCGTTTGCGAATGGCCTGATAGGCAGCTGCGCTCAGCAATACCAGCAGGATGGGAACCGCTATATTGATCAGTTGCCAGAAAGTTTTCTGATCACGTGTCTTAACGGGGTCGAGCAGGCGCAGGGTAAAGTTCTTGGCCCGGGTTTCCAGAATGCCGGAAGGATTCAGCAGGTATTCCAGCGAGTTATTATAAAACTCCTTATTGGCATAGGTATAGTGAGTAAACAGGTTTTCACCCATGGCCAGTGGCCCGCTTAACTGACTAAACTGGTTCATGGCAATGTCGCCATCTGCCACTACTATCATTTGTGTTTGCTGGCTGGCCTGATCGAGGTAAGGCTGTCCGGCAGCAGCCAGCACTTCGCGCTGGGCGCCGGATACACGATTCTTGTATGCTGAGGTAAAACGGCCTTCCAGCAATACAGCCACTCCTGTATCACGCACGGTAAACTGGCTGATGTCGGGAGCTATATTAAGATATTCAAAGTCGATGATGGCCGGTGCGGGTAATACCCGTGCATTGGGTGAAGAACGCAGCAAAAATGTTTTTTTAATTCCCGGTGTGGCAATAGTGTCGAGTGTATTGGGAAACATGGCTCTTACACCGTCAAGATTTTTACTGATTGGGTGGCCGGTACCATTCAGAACAGGAAAGAAAGGCCAGTCGACCAGGCGGCGTTGCTGCCCGCTCTCCTGTGTGCCGGATAGCTGCGGCAACTTATCACACTGCATATCCTGCAGCAGATTGTGATTGAGGCGTGCCCCATATTTAAACAGCTGATCTTCGAGATTAAGTGCACGATCGTAAGCCGTAAAGCCACCCGACTTGTACAGGCTGTCAAACTCGGCATACATGTTATCGATCATCCAGAATACTTTGCCTCCATGCATGATATACTGATCGATCTTCAGTTTTTCGTCATCGGTAAACGGAATGGTCGGTTTCAGAATCACCAGCGCATTAAAAGCAGCAGGTATTACCGGGCTTGTTTTGATATTTACGGTGTCAAAGCGGTATTCGCTGAATAAGGTGGTGACTGCATCATTTACATTATATCCCCAGCCCTCGCCATGACCCAGTGCATAGCCTACCAGCGGCTTTTCCTTTGTAGTTACTTTCTCCACAGCGCTGGCAAACTTATACTCGAGTGTAGCCTCCACATCGTTGTATAGCGCAGCCATTTGCTCCGGCTCGGTACCATAAGCACGCATGCCTTTAAGGAAGTTGACTGCAATGCTGGTATCGCCGTAATGTATGATAGCACCAGGCAATACGAGTTTTTGTTTCAACTCATCTCCAACCTTACTGGGAGCCTGCAGGGTAAAGGGCGAAATGCCATAGAAATAGGCGATAGAGTCAAGTGTGTATTTGGCGGTGGAGTCATCGAGTCCGGCAAGCGGATCGTTATAGCTTATTTTCACTTTACCGCGGCCCAGGTCGCGGCATTCATCCAGAAATTCTTCCACACTGTTTACCAGCTTACGAAATCCGGCCGGAAACTGGCCTTTCAGTAATACATCGATCTTGACTTCGCCATCGAGGTTTTCGAACAGCTCACGTGTTGGTTTGCTTAGTGTATATCTTTTCTCCTGGGTAAGATCAATACGGGTATGTACAAATGAGGCTGCGAAGTTGATAACCACCAGCAGTGCCAGCAGAACCAGCCATCCGGCCTTAGCGTCCAGTATTTTTCCCAGTGCTTTCATATCAACGCTTTACCAGATTACGGTGAGTGATCAGTAAAAAGAGCAGTATTATACTCAGGAAATAAATGATATCACGTGTATCAATAACTCCACGGCTGATGCTGCGATAATGAAAATCGATACCGAGCAGTTCCAGATAATAATCGAGACCGCCGGCGCCGGCTGCGAGGAGACTAAGCGCATGGAAGCCGTAATACAGCAATGCACAGGCAATAAGGCTCACAATAAAAGCAACTACCGCATTGCTGGTAAAACTGCTGGCACATACACCAATGGCAGTAAATACTGCTGCCAGGAAAAACAGTCCGATATAAGAACCGATGGTAGCGCCGGTATCCATGCCTTCATCGGCAGAGAGCGATTGAACGGAAAAAAAGTAAATAATCGTAGGCAGCAGTGCAATCAATACCACGATCAGGCTGCCCAGGTATTTGCCGGTTACAATTTGCCAGCGGCTGAGCGGACGTGTCTGCAAAATTTCAAAAGTACCGGTACGAAACTCGTCTGATATGCTGCGCATGGTAATGGCTGGTATCAGCAGGAGCAGCACCCAGGGAGCCAGCTCAAAAAAGCGATCCAGCGTGGCATACCCGAAGTCCAGGATATTGTCCTGGAAAACGAATAGCATCAACCCGTTTACCAACAGGAAAACGATGATAGCAATATAGCCGGTAAGACTGCTGAAAAACTGGCGGAGTTCTTTTTTACAAACAGACCACATAAACGGGTGCTAATATACACTAATGCGTTCACACTTAAGAAATCAGGCGGCTTAAGGGCTGCACAACAGAAATATTTTTTACAGATTCTTATGGAATCAGCCGCACCTGGTGTCTATACGCTAAAATGCATTATGAAAAAGACGTTTGGTATACTAAGTCTGCTGCTGACAACCTCGCTGGCTGTCAACGCACAGAAAAACGAGCCTCCTCCACCGCCACCGCCCGAACCTCCCAAAGTAGATGTAACGAAATTTACCCCGCCGGTTATCGTAAAAGAGACTGACCCGTTTTTTACCCGTAATCCATCTGTAAGTGCGATAAGATGGCAGAAAACTGTGGCCATTGTGACGAAAAAAGATAATACGCAGGAAAAATATGACCTGTCTAAAGAGGCCGGGAAAAAAGCATTCACTGATAAATATGGCGAAGCGCCTGCCATTCCCCCGCCTCCGCCGCCCAAACCGCCGAAGGTAAAGCAGCCGCCGCCCCCGCCACCAGCTCCTCCTAAAGTAGTATAGCCATATATAAACAACGAACCCCCGCTCATGCAGGGGTTCTTTATTTTTATTCATTTATTCAGCAATGTTTATACGGCAAAACTTTCACCACATCCGCATGTGCGGCTGGCATTGGGATTATTAAAATAAAAACCTTTACCATTCAGGCCATCTGAGTACTCGAGCGTGGTATTGACGAGATAGAGCAGGCTTTTGAGGTCGGTGACCACTTTAAGACCATTGTGTTCAAATACCTGATCAGAGGGCTTTTGCTCCTTATCAAAGTCCATTTTATAGCTGAGACCGGAACAGCCGCCACCTACTACACTCACGCGCAGAAAATAAGCCGGATCATCGCCGTATCCCTGCTCTTTCATAAGTTCATAGACCTTCTCTTTGGCCTTTTCGCTTACATATATTCCATTATCGACTGTAAAATCCATCATATATATCTGTATTAACGCCGGCAGTGCCGGAATGTTTGCAAAATTAGTTTCTTTTCGGCTTTCTCAGGTATCATTGCCTGTATTGGCTGCCAGCGATCCTGACCTCAATGCCGCTACTGCTTCGGTAATCCGGGCAATGGCATAATTGATCTCTTCGGGTGTGGTAGAATACCCCAGAGCCATGCGTAATGAACTGTGTGCCAGTTCATCAGAGCGTCCTATTGCTTTCAGTACATAAGAAGGCTCGGGTGTGGCGGAAGTACAGGCCGATCCAGACGAAAGGGCAAGATGCCGGGTCAGTCGTGTAAGGAGTGCATTTCCATCCACTCCTGCAAAGGAGATATTGGTCATATGAGGCAGACGTTGTTGCGGATGACCGTTCACCATGCAGCCTCCCGTGGTCAGCAAGGCCTGCTCCAGCTGATCGCGCAAGGGTTGCAGGCGGGCCATATCTGCTTCGCGGTTGCGTGCAACAAGGCTACTGGCTTCTCCAAGTCCTACAATGCCGGGTACATTTAGGGTGCCGCTTCTCATACCGCGTTCATGACCTCCTCCATCTATCTGGGGTGTGAGGCTGACACGTGGCCCCCGCCTCCGCATATACAGGGCACCCACTCCTTTAGGACCATAAAATTTATGGGCGCTGAGTGCCAGGAGGTCAATATGATCGTTGTCTACATTCAGGGATATTTTTCCTATTGCCTGCGAAGCATCGGTAAAAAACAATACGCCCTTTGAGCGGGCCAGCGCTCCTATTTCACGTACCGGCTGCAGGGTGCCGATTTCGTTGTTGGCGGCCATGATACATATCAGGATCGTATCGGCACTGATCGCCTGCTCTATTGCCTGTATATCTACCAGGCCTTTTTCATCTACGGGCAGGTAAGTAACCCTGGCTCCTTTTTTTTCCAGATGGGCACAGGTATCCAATACGGCATGGTGCTCGGTAACGCAGGTAATAATGTGATTGCCTTTGCCGGCATACCGTTCATATACTCCTTTGATAGCAAGGTTAACGGCCTCGGTAGCGCCTGATGTAAAAATGATTTCCTGCTCATGTGAGCCCAGCAGAGCAGCCACCTGCTCCCTGGCTATGTCTACGGCTTCGCGCGCCTGCCAGCCAAATGAATGTGTATGACTGGCTGCATTACCAAACCACTGACTGAAAAAAGGCAGCATGCGCTCCACCACCTGGGGGTGGCAGGGTGTAGTGGCATTATGGTCAAGATATATGGGCAACTGCAGCATACTGCGATAATTGTATAAAAAGCTGAACGCTAAATTACCCAAAAGGTTCTATTTTGCTGAGGGCGTTTACCTGCGCCGGTATTAATATGGAAAAAATTGAACATATCGGCATTGCTGTACGAGACCTGTCTGTCTCCATACCATTGTTTGAGCAACTGCTGCATACATCCTGTTATAAAACAGAAGAAGTGACTGGTGAAAGAGTAAAAACTGCTTTTTTTAAAACAGGCGAATCAAAAATTGAATTACTGGAAAGTACCGACCCCGAAGGTGTTATTGCCCGTTTTATAGAAAAAAAGGGAGAAGGCATCCATCATATCGCTTTTGCTGTAAGGGACATCTATGCAGAAGTAGCGAGATTAAAGGAGGCGGGTATGGTTTTTTTAAATGAAACGCCCAAAGAAGGTGCGGATAATAAATGGGTATGTTTTCTGCATCCGCGCCACACCAATGGTGTGCTGATTGAGCTCTGCATGGAGCGGCCATCTGCTGAGTTGCCGCAATAATTTATTTATCTGAATTGTTGTTGTCGAATACAACCTGTGTATCGGCATTGGTGATACCGAGTTTTTCAACAGCTACCTGGGCCGCAATCTGTGAAGCGTCTTTTTTGTTGAAGGCCCGTCCTTCGGCAATGGTTTTTCCATCGATTACTGCTGCAATGGTAAACAGGCGGCGGCCATTTTCAAGTTTCTCATTGAGTGTTTCAAACTCCAGTACTTTACCATTCTTGTTGGCCCAGCCATAAAGTTTGTTCTTATGATTGATCTCAAGGATCTCCAGATCGTCCATAAACATATGGGGCTGGATGATACTTTTAAGCACCCACCTGGATGTCTTTTTGTAGCCGCTATCGAGATAAATAGCTCCCACAAGTGCTTCCAGTGTATTTCCGAATATCTGGCTTACTTTAAGTGAGCTGTCCATCTTATTATAGAGGGTGATCTTTTTGAGGCCCATGCGTACCGCAATATCGTTTAGTTGCTGGCGGTTAACCATTTTGCTGCGCATTTCGGTCAAAAATCCTTCTTCGCGGTAGGGGTAGCGCTTGAACAGGTAATCTGCTATCAATGCACTCAGCACGGCATCGCCCAGGTATTCGAGCCGCTCATTATTCTCATCGGCTCCTTCTCTGACGGAGCGATGGGTCAGTGCAGTCCGATACAGCGAGATATTTTTGGGTTGAAATCCCAGGATATTTTTGAGCTCATTACGGAAGCTGGAGCCCTCGTGCTTTTTGAAAAGGTTAGTTAGAAAATCCACAATAATCAAGCTACGAAAAAAATTCCAATAATTATTTAAATCGTTTTACAGGGTAACGTTTAAAATAACGGCATACGTTTATCTGCCGGATTATATACCGGCTTTCGCAGCAATGATCAGCTTAGGCCGGAGGATTATCAGGCTTTAAACTTTTTTACAATCACACAGGCATTATGCCCGCCAAACCCGAAAGTATTGCTAAGAGCGGCATTGACTGTACGTTGTTGTGCCTTATTGAACGTAAAATTGAGCCGGGAATCAAGATCCGGATCGTCGGTGAAATGATTGATAGTGGGAGGTACAAGGTCATGTATCACTGCTTTGATACAGGCGATTGCTTCGATTACACCGGCAGCGCCCAGGCAATGGCCGGTCATACTTTTGGTTGCGCTGATGTTGAGATTATAGGCGTGCTCACCAAATACATCCACTATAGCTTTTACTTCTGCCACATCGCCGAGCGGGGTAGATGTACCATGGGTATTGATATAATCAATATCGGATGGCTGCATACCGGCATCCTGCAATGCGCAGAGCATAACGTTTTTGGCTCCCAGTCCTTCCGGATGCGGTGCAGTGATATGGTGGGCATCTGCAGTGGCGCCGCCACCTACAACTTCGCAATAGATTTTAGCTCCGCGTGCCAGGGCATGTTCCAGTTCTTCCAGAACAAGTACGCCTGCGGCTTCACCCATTACAAAGCCATCGCGATCCTTATCGTAAGGGCGGCTGGCTGTTTTGGGATCATCGTTGCGTTCACTCATTGCCTTCATGGCATTAAAGCCGCCTACACCTGCCTCACTGATCACGGCTTCGCTGCCACCGGTTACAATGATATCGGCTTTGCCCAGCCGCAGAAGGGTAAGTGCATCGATGATGGCATTGGTGCTGCTGGCGCAGGCACTGACCACTGCGTAGTTGGGACCACGCAGGTTATGGCGCATGCTCACCTGGCCTGCTGCAATGTCAAGAATCATTTTTGGAATGAAGAAAGGATTAAAACGGGGCGTACCGTCTCCTTTGGCAAACTCAGTTACTTCCTGTTGAAAGGTGATCAGTCCACCAATACCGCTACCGAAAACCACCCCAACGCGATCGGGATTGATATTTTCTTTGTTAAGACCGGCATCGGCCATTGCCTGATCGCTGGCCACGAGTGCAAACTGGGTAAACCGGTCCATTTTGCGGGCTTCTTTCCTGTCAAAATACTGAACAGGATCAAAGTTTTTTACCTCGCAGGCAAATTTGGTGCGGAACTTACTGGCATCAAATAAAGTGATCATGTCGGCACCCGATACACCATTGATCAATCCATTCCAGTATTCATCGATTGAATTGCCTAATGGGGTAAGTGCACCCATGCCCGTTACTACTACCCTTTTCAGTTCCATATAGCCTGTGTCTTAAGTTAGTCGATAGTGAACCCGGTCAGAAGCGATCTGTGCTCAGGACCAGCAAGTAAAAAAACGCCTTCGCTGTACAAAGTAACAGGCTGAAGGCGGAGTTCTATATTTCCATTCCATGGAAATGCGCCCCGGGTTGTCCGGGACACATTGATATTGCATTATTTAGCATGCTCTTCCAGGTAAGCAACAGCCTGACCTACAGTAGTGATGGTCTCAGCTTGCTCATCGGGAATGGAGATGTTGAATTCTTTTTCAAATTCCATGATCAGTTCTACCGTGTCCAAAGAATCGGCACCCAGATCATTGGTGAAGGAAGCCTCATTGGTTACTTCTGCTTCGTCAACACCCAGTTTGTCAACGATGATCTTTTTAACTCTTGATGCAATGTCTGACATGTCGTATAAGTTTAGTTTATAGGCTGCAAAAATATACTTTTTGGGTAAACCAACAGCGCAAAGCGCATTTTTTCCAATTTTGATTCAAAATACTGTAAACGAATTGATAAGGAGCAATTAAGGCCTTTGTTGAGGTCGGAGGCCTTGTTACAGGCATGGCCGGTAATTTTCCTCCCCCATTTTGCTGCCTTCCATTTTTCTCCCCGTCGCCCGGCTACCATATCCGGTTTCGCTGTTGAGTTATATCCTTGAATATAATACAACAGTCTCCTACCCCAACTGTTGGCTGTATAGTAAGTTATTTGTAATTTGACCTCCTTCAACCGACACACATACTCCAGATGGCACTGAAAATCATAGATCACGGTACTGTCGAATACCGGCAGATGGTCAAGTTAAGGGATGATATCCTGCGTAAGCCGCTGGGCCTTGGTTTTACCCCCGAAGAGCTGGAGTCTGAACGTGATAACCTGCTTATTGCCGCTTTTGAGGATGAGCGTATGCTGGGTTGCTGTATGCTGGTAGAAGAAAAACCCGGCGTGGCACGCCTGCGTCAGATGGCCGTTTTGAATGATCTGCAGGGTAAGGGTATTGGCCGCGCACTCATGAATTTTGCTGAAAATATTGCCCGGGACAGAGGGTTCAAAACAATCTGTATGCATGCACGGGCAAATGCGATTGGTTTTTATGAAAAGGTTGGATACCGTGTCAGTGGTGACCAGTTTATAGAGGTCACTATTCCCCACTTTTTGATGGAAAAGCAACTCTAGCTGGTTGCCCGCTCATTTTCCCTTTCTTTTCACTTTTGATTTCAACAGGTCGCGCAGCTCCTGCAGAGAGGTAAGATCGGTGAAGCCGGTTTTTGGTACCAGCAGGAAAGAACGGCTATCGTAGTATAAATGAAAAAAATGCGGGCTCTCCATAAAGAAGCTTAACGCAGTCCATGGCCAGGACCGGCGGCCATTTTCATGAATCAGTGAAAAGTTCTCTTCTCCAAAATTCATACTAAATGCGTGTTTGAATGTTTCAGCACGCCTGTATACCAGTGAAGGTAAAATAAACCAGAAGCTGATCATTAATACGATCCATAACAGCGACCCTACCAGGAATGCATAAGCGGTGATCTTTCCCAGTGCATACAATACAATTGATAAAAGTGCAAATACATTTACAAGAATGATCATCGTTCTGATCTCCGGTTTGCTGATGAAGTGATAACGCAACGCCTGCATCACCTGTCCTTTCTCATATTCAAAATGTATTGTCATACTGGTTGGTATTACCGGGACTTATTATCTATAAAAAACAATGGCGGGCAATCAGATCATTGCCATTCCTGATCGGCAAACCTACATCAAATAATTATCTGATCAGATGAAACGGGTGTAAAAAAAACCGGCCTGCAATGCAGGCCGGAATATATCAGTTAAAACAATTTGTCTTACTGGATGTTGGTTCCGTTTTCGGGAATGCTGAAACGGCGGGCTACTTCTTCATATGGCATAGCTTTCAACTCTTCTGCAGTAAAACCTCCGTAAGTTGTTACAGTGTTTTCACCACGACCACCTGCTACACTGCCTGCAATGATTACATACCGGTAAGCAATTCCTGCGAGTTGTGAAACGGGACGCTCGTTTCCAGATACAGGATCATAGGTGAAAACAATTTTTCCGGGAGTTAAAATAGCTCCATAATGCTGGCCATTGAAGTTCTCAAGATAAGGGAGCAAAACCGGAGTATTAAGCCGGTCGCTGGAACCTATTGTGAAATTTTTTCCGTAACAAAGTACTACTCCCTGATCCAGAATAGCAGTGGTAACACCAGGTGCTGTTCTGTTATAAACTCTTTCGACATTATATTCGTTAGGCGCAACATACCCCAGAACCCAATCTGCGTCTACTGTAGTAACCCAGGTGGAATAAGTAGTGATACCTGCTCCCGGAGTACCCGGAGCACCAGTAGCGCCTGCAGCACCGGGAGGGCCTTGTGCACCGGTTGCACCTACAGGACCTTCAGGGCCTTCTTTTGTACAACTGGCTGCTATAAACGTAAAGGCTAGTAAAAGGAGGGAAAGAGAGTTGAACTTTCTCATAACGTTTGTTTTGGCAGTTAAATAGTTTCTTTTTTAAAAGTAAACGGAAAAGTTCACTTTTCCAAAAGTGCTTAAAGTTACCGGAAAATACAGCTTTCGGAACTTCTTCCAAAATAATTTCACCCCGCAGGCAGGCAAAAACCTGCAGCTATCTGTTACATTTGTCCGGCACTTAATTTTACAGCATGCAAAGATTTACCGTTCTTATTTCGGGCTTTATCCTTCTTACCGGCACCGCTGTCAACGCCCAATTTAAAAAAGGACAGCTCATGCCGGGTATTACAGCCGGCAGCATCTTTTTTAATTCCGGTAAAACTACATACAGCGCTCCTCCTCCTACTACTGGTTATACATCCAATACCAATTCTGCAGGTATTAACCTAAGTCCATCCCTGGGCTGGTTTATTACCGATCGCACAGTAGCAGGCGGCCGGGTGAGTGGCTATTACCGGTACGACAAATATGTGGATGCGAGCAACAATGTGACATTCCGTAAAAAAGAAGACCGGGCCACGCAGTGGGGGCTGGGTGCATTTATACGTAATTATTTTACACAGGCAGGACGATTTATTCCTTTTGGGCAGGTGACAGTAGATGGCGGGCTTGGCAGTGCACGTACTGAGGGGTTTAACTATACATCCGCTTATCGTGAAACATATAAAGGAAAGTCCGGCAGCAGTTCTTTTATCAACGCTGGTATCTCAGCCGGTGTTACCCGGTTATTGGGAGAGCAGGTTGGGTTGGATCTGGCTGTTGGTTATACTTTTTCTCATACACAACAAAAATTCACAACGGATACTTTCCGTGATGTGGGTATAGACGGTACCATTGATGAAACACTTAAAAGCGAAATTACTACACGCATGAATAATCATGGTGTTACACTTTCAATGGGAATACAGGTGTTTATCGGACGGAAATAAAAAGAAAATGTGCTAATATGCCAGTGTGTTAATGTGCTAATTATTGTCATTAGCACAGCAGCACATTAACACATCAGCACATTGCCATTATTTGTTCATCATCTGCTTCGCCTCAATGCTCAGTGTGGCATGAGGTACGGCGCGCAGGCGGGCTTTATCGATCAGTTTGCCCGTTACGCGGCAAACGCCATAGGTCTTATTTTCGATACGCATTATTGCTTTCTCGAGGTGATCGATAAACGTGATCTGACGGCTCGCCATCTGGCTCAGCTGCTCGCGTTCCATACTCACGCTGCCATCTTCCATGGTCATATAACGCGCTTCGTCCATATCGCCACCTTCGTCGCGCCGGGTGATCAGTCCCTGCAGATAAGCCAGCTCTTTTTTAGCGGCATCCAATTTTTTATTTATGATCTCTCTGAACTCGGCCAGGTCGGCATCTGAATATCTCATGGTGGGTCCGGTTTGTTCGTTAACAGGGGTGTCCAAAACTGATTTAGTAAATTCGGGTTCGTATTTAACCACCGTTTTAATGGTCGTCTTTGGAATGACCACTTTTGACGGTTTGGGTGGTTCTTTTTTAATAATGGGCTTGGGCGCAGGCTTGATGCTTACCAGTGATTTGGCTTCAGGCTCTGCTGATTTTTTGGCCACTGGCTGAGGCACCGGAGGCGGAGCAGGAGCCGGTTTAGCCACCGGAGCCTTGGGCGCTGGTTTAGCAGGCTCTGGCTTGCGGGCCGCCGGTACAACAACTGCTTTTTTAGGGGCAGGTTTTACCACTGCTGCTTTGGGTGCAGGCTTGGCTTTAGGCGCAGCTTTTTTAGGAGCAACAGCCTTTTTCGGTGCTGCTTTTTTGGCTGCAGGTTTGGCCGCCGGCTTAACAGCTTTTTTAGGAGCTGCTTTTTTAGGGGCCGGTTTCGCCACCTTTTTGGGAGCAGGTTTCTTATTAGCCATAGAATTAGCCTTTTTTTGAAACAATCGCTTTTAATTGAATATCATTCACTTCAATATCAATGCCATCCTTTATTTCTGCCACAATGTCCAGCTTGTCAGCCAGAATTTCGGCGCAAATATAGTCTTTATAGTCTGTTAATGACTCTTTTAATTCAGGTGTCGCTGAGACCTTTATTTCAATTCTATCCGTTAGCTCAAAACCTCTTTCTTTTCTAATACTT
>JAGODE010000133.1 GCA_017998385.1 Chitinophagaceae bacterium
ATACGAAGCTGGCATGGGAAAACGTAAAGTAACCTATAGCGTTTCGTCCATCAACTTCAATCTTGTGCCGGCTGCCAAATTTGATCTTCCCAAATCCGGTTATCGGGTTATGACTTACGAAGAGAGTCTGGAGGGGAGCAGCAATCAATAAAAAAACAGCTCCCTGAAGGGGAGCTGCAACTATTTGGAGAAACTAATTGTTTTATTAAGGATTACAGGTTGATCTTAACGGTAGCGCCGCTTACTTTGTTTTGAGTGCCAAGGTTCACAGACACTTTTTTACGAACAGGCATCACATAAGTGGTTCCGCCTTGATGGTAAGTCATCACCGTATTAAGGTCGAGGACTTTCATACTGTTGTTGATATCGGTACGAATTACCTGGCTACCGCGGAAGTTGTATCCTGATTTCAGTGAGAAATTGGTAGTGCGGGTAGCCGTACGGGAAAGCAACGGTTTGTCAGCAGTTAATTTCCGTGTTTTACCATCGCCCAGTGTAGCAAAAGAGGCGAAAGCACTGAGTCCTAAGAAGACCAGTACAGCAGCCAGTTTTTTACCGCTAAGGGGTGATATATAAGAGTTAGTTTGCAACTTGCCGCAAATTTAACAATAATTCAGTAAATGAGGGTTACCGTTTGTCCAGAATATTACAACTTATTTAACGCCTCAGGCACAAAATTGTTACACATTTTCTAAAAAAAAGGGGGAGGCTTTTGCACAGATGGGGAAAACTAGGGTACAAAGGGTATTATTTTTTTCGTCTAACTTGTTGATAATAATAACCTAAACCCCTACATTGCGGGTAATTCTCCCTTCAGCTCTTTTCTTTTTTCAACCCTATAAACGTCCGGAATTATGATGAAAGACAATCCATATCAGGAAGATCGAGAGCCTATAGAGGAGCTGCTCCGACAGTTTGAGGATCTCCGGCAAGGCCGCAGTCACTCTTTTATAGAGGAGGAGTCCTTTGAAAAAATTATCCGGTATTTCGAAGAAAAGGAGGAAATGAATAAGGCCATGGAAGCAGCAGAAATGGCCATTGAGCAGTTTCCTTATTCAGCCTCTTTACTTATCCGTAAAGCAGATATTTTATTATCTACCCGCCGGTATGTGGATGCCCTGGAGATACTTGATCAGGCAGCATTGTTTGACAGTACCGATATCAATCTTTATATCCTGCGTACGGATGCGTACCTCGCTCTCGACCAGCAGGAAAAGGCCGTGACATTGCTAAATGAAGCGCTGGAGTATTTTGAAGGTGAGGAGCGTATTGAAATGCTCTTTGAGCTGTCGGATGTATACGACGACTATGAAGAGTTTGATAAAGTGTTTGACTGTCTTAAGGCCATTCTGGAACAGGAGCCTACCAATGAGGAGGCTTTATACAAAATATGTTTCTGGACAGATTTTACGGGCCGCAACGAAGAAAGTATCCGTTTGCACCAATGGATCATCGATGAGCATCCCTATAATGAGCTGGCCTGGTTTAACCTGGCAGCAGCTTATCAGGGACTGAAGCTGTATGAAAAGGCTATTGATGCGTACCAGTATGCGGTGACGGTGGAGGAGAAATTTGATTACGCTTATCGCAATATGGGCGATGCCTATATCCGGTTGCGTAAGTATAAGGAAGCGATCGAAGTGCTGGAGAAGGTAACAGAACTTGCCAAGCCGGAGGCCGTAATCTATGAAGCCATGGGGCATTGTTACGAAAGACTGAAAAATCATGCCCAGGCCCGTTTCTATTACAGAAAGGCGTCTCACCTCAATCAGGAAGACAGTAAGCTGTTGTATAAGATTGCCTGCACCTATTACAATGAGGGCAAGTGGGAGAGTTGTATGAAGCAACTGGAACAGGCTTTAAAAATTCATCGCCTGCAGACAGAATATAACCTGCTGATGGGCGAATGCCGTATGCAACTGGGACAGTATCGGGAAGCTGTGACTTCACTGATGCTGGTCATAAAACACCGTCCGCGGAGTGTGCCCGGTTGGGAAGCGCTTGTGCGTTGTCTCTGTAAAGGAGGCTTTATGGAAGAGGCCCTGATACAGGCAGAGCTGGCCCTGGAGGCTACAAAGGGTAAACCGTTGTTTCTTTTTTATAAAGCTGCCGCATTTCTGGGATTGGGTAAATCAAAGGAGGGTATTTTGCTGCTCGAGCAGGCCATGCAGACGGCTCCGCGTCTGCTGCGCCGTTTCCTCGATCTTTACCCGGCCGGTTTCCAGCACCAGCAGATAGTAGACCTGATAGCCCGTTATAAGCGTAAGAAGTCTATTTAAGCCCATAAATGGGCAATAACTCTGTTTGAAAGGCCAGGGGAGGCTGCGGGAAATTTTGCCCGCTGTGGGCGCAGAATGCCGCAGATAAAAGATTTGAATGTGGGGCTGAATCATGCAGAAATCTGAATGGAGTCACTACCGATAAATGGGGGGCAGTCTTTTAAAAGCGATTCTTTATTACTTTTGCGCCGGTTCCAAGGAAACGACTCAGATTCTTTTTTGAAAACAAACCCCCGAAAGCATGAATTTTAATCTTTCGCAGATGCCGGATCGCAATAAACGACCTCGCACTTCCGGTATCACAATGGTGATGGATAAAGGACTTAGTGTGAATGAAGCCAAAAATTTCCTCAGTGTTTCGTATCCCCATGTTGATATTATTAAATTAGGTTTCGGCACTTCATTTGTCACCCCCAACCTCCGCGAGAAACTCGAACTGTACCGCTCATATGATTTACCCATATACTTTGGCGGCACCCTGTTTGAAGCCTTTCTGATCCGCAATCAGTTTGATGACTATGTGAGTGTTTGTAAAGATTATGGCATCAACTACATGGAAGTAAGTGATGGCAGCATTACCATACCTCATGCAGAAAAATGCGGGTACATTGAGAAACTGACACAGCATGGTACCGTACTCAGCGAAGTAGGCAGTAAAGATGCCGCCCATATCATTCCTCCTTATAAATGGATTGAACTGATGCGTGCAGAACTGAATGCCGGAGCCTCCTATGTTATTGCTGAAGCGCGTGAAGCGGGCAACGTAGGTATCTACCGTGGGTCAGGTGAAGTACGTGAAGGTCTGGTGCAGGAGATCCTGACTCAGATACCGGGTGAGAAGATCATCTGGGAAGCTCCGCAAAAAGCACAGCAGCTTTATTTTATCGAACTGTTGGGTTGCAATGTGAATCTGGGCAATATTGCTCCTTCGGAGGTGATAGCCATGGAAGCTATGCGTATCGGTCTTCGCGGCGATACTTTCAACCTGTATCTCGATAAAAAACAAAATGGCTAAGCCAGCCATGCAATCAGGCCGGCTGTTTGGGTTGATTGGTTATCCGTTGTCCCATTCATTTTCCAAAAAATTTTTTTCGGAAAAATTTGAACAGGAAGGTATAACAGACTGCCGGTATGAATTATTTCCGCTGGCCGCCATTGATGAATTGCCCGCGCTGCTGGCCGCACATCCTGAACTCTGCGGGCTGAATGTGACGATCCCGTATAAAGAGCAGGTCATTCCCTTTCTGGCTACTCAGAATCCGCTCGTAAAAGCAATCGGCGCCTGCAACTGTATTCGCATATCCGCGGGACAGTTGCAGGGCTTTAATACAGATGCTATCGGCTTTCAACGCTCTCTGCAGGAAAAGTTATTACCCGACCACCGGCAGGCGCTCGTGTTGGGTACCGGGGGAGCTGCCAAGGCCGTTTGTTATGTATTGCGGCAGCTGCACATAGATTATCAGCTGGTCTCACGCCGCAAAATGTATGACCAGCTCAGTTACGATGAGGTGACAGCAAAATTGCTGGAAACCCATACATTGCTCATCAATACCACCCCCCTGGGCATGTATCCCAATATTACCGAAGCGCCGCCATTGCCCTACGAGGCGCTGACTTCCCGTCATTACCTGTATGACCTGGTATACAACCCGGAGCAAACCCTGTTTCTGCAAAAGGGGATGGCTGCCGGCTCGCGCACCAAAAACGGAATGGATATGCTGGTGATACAGGCAGAAGAGAGCTGGAAGATCTGGAATAGCTGAATCGCCGGATCAGTTGCCGTGCCGTCATAAGACTTACGTTAGAATGACCCGCAGCGGAATGTTGTAAAAAGCAACAGCCGGCCAGGAAACAGATGTGTTTCTTTTATGCTTCCGTTTTCATCTTAGCCATCACAGCGGCCGGTACGGCCGTTACCTTCTTTTGGGTGTAATCGTAACACACCATACCGGTTTTTACAGCAGCCACCAGTACCGTGCTGTCATCAGCCTTTTTCTTTTCCAGTTTATAGTACAGCTCAAACCCGATACGGCTCCATTCTGCTGCGGTTACGGATACGAGCACCTGTTCTCCGTAAAACAATTCCTGCCTGAATTCTATGGCGGCATCGGCCATGATGAGTCCTGCACCTTCCAGATTGAGTTCGGAGTAGCCGTAGTGGCGGAGGTATTGCAGCCTGGCTTCATGCACCAGGGAAAGAATGGCGTCATTGCCTACATGGCCTCCGTAATTGATATCAGAAATACGTACAGGAATAGAACAGTTAAAAGCAAACCGGGCGGGCAGGTCGATCTTGATACGGGCCATGCAAAAGTATTTCGGGTAAAAATAAGGAAAACGATCAGAGCTGCGTATCGTCGTTCAGGGAATTGACGAGGGTTACAATGTCCATAAAGTTGCCTGGTGCTGACAGTACAGATGACTCGGCCAGTTTATCCTGCCAGGCCTTTAACTGATTTTTGCAATCCAAATCCTGTTCTTCTCCCGCTACACAACAAAGCAGGTTGCCCCATTTTTTGGCCATACGGATAAATGATCCATCGGGTGTGAGCAGGGTTATATAACGGTCGGCAATTTTAGGTACATGGTCGTTATAGGTATAGATGGCTCTGCCAGCTTCACCTGCAGGCATTGTTTCGCTCATTGCTGCAGTATTGCTGTGTGCATTGCGGGCAAAACGGACAGCAGCTTCGCGGCTGGCCGGTTGAGTCTGTGCGTGTGTTTCGGCGGCCGCAACAGAAGAGGTGTTGGCAGCTACAGCATCCTTGGGGTTGATTGGGTGTGTACCCTGACTGTCCTGGGAAACGGAAGGGGCGGAGCTGACCATAGGAGCAGCTGATTCCTCCACATCTGCATCTGATGTGAGTCTCATTACACCGTAGGTAGCCAGCAATAAAAGAACAGCGGCTGCTGCATAACGTACAATCTGGGGAAGTCTTCTGTAAACAGGTTTTACCGCAGGTGTTGCTGTTTCTTCGGTTTCCAGCGCACTTGCAATATTCTTCCAGGCGGCAGGGGGCGGTGTTGCTTCCATTTGTTGCAGCGCAGTCACAAAATTGCTGCCCTGCTCAGCCTCATCGAGTGCAGCAGCTACACGGTCCCACACCCCGGCCGGGGGCGGCACTTCGTAATTGTGCATTTTATCGCGGAGGCTGTTCATGGTCGTTTATTCGCTTTTTGTTCTACTAGTTGTTTTACCATTTCCTGCAGCAGCACTTTGGCACGGGATAATTGTGATTTGCTGGTGCCTTCACTGATACCCATGATATCGCCGATTTCCCTGTGTGTGTATCCTTCGACCACATACATGTTAAAAACCGTACGGTAACCAGGCGAAAGTTTTTGTACCAGCTCCAGGATATCACGCTCGGCCAGGTTGTCCAGCACCGACAGGTAATTGCCTTCGATACTGTTTTCTTCTTTTTCCGTGACAGGCTGCAGGTAACGTTTGCGCCGGAAATGCTCAATAGCCGTATTGACAAAAATCCGGCGTATCCACCCTTCAAAGGAGCCATCGCCCCGGAAGCTGCTCAGTTTTTTGAATACTTTGATAAAGCCTTCCTGCAGAATGTCTTCTGCTTCCTCTGCATTACCTGCATAGCGCAGGCAGACGGCATACATACGGGGAGAAAAGCGACGATAGAGCTCTTCCTGCATGCGGCGGTCTCCATCAATGCATCCATTGATTAAGTCGCTTTCAGTGATATTTTGGTTGCTTGGGGCGTTCAATTTTCTGATTTCTGTGCCAGCGTATTCAAAAATGTTACCAGTTTTTGCGTAGCCCTGGCCCGGTGACTGTATTGTTCCTTCTCGGCCAGGCCCATTTCGGCAAAACTACGGGTATCGCCAAGGGGTACAAAAACCGGATCGTAGCCAAAACCCTGGGCACCCCGGCGTTCGGACAGGATATGCCCTTCGCAAATACCTTCAAAAATAGTTTCCTTTCCGTCAATCAGTAATGAAATGATGGTTTTGAAACGGGCGCGACGGTCGCTTACCCCTTCCAGTTTTTGCAGAAGTTTATCAATATTTTTTTCTGAAGAACGTTCGTCGCCTGCATAGCGTGCACTTTTTACGCCCGGTTCTCCATTCAGCAGGGCTACTTCAAGGCCGGTGTCTTCGCTGAAGCAGTCCAGGCCGGTAAGCTGATAGATGACCCGCGATTTTTCCGACGCATTTGCTTCGATCGTGTCAAAAGGTTCGGGAATATCCATATCAATACCGGCTTCTTTAAGCGTAAGCAGTTCCAGCATATCACCGGTGGCATGCCGGATTTCGTCCACTTTATGCTGGTTATTGGTTGCGAAAATTAGCTTCATGACAACAAGATAATGGAAACTTTTTTATATGCTGAAAATGCGTTTCAGGCTTGTCCAGAGTTGTTTTTTCAACTGCACATCCGCACTGCATATCTCGAGGGGCGGCGAAGATAAATAAGTGACAGCAGCCAGTTGCTGTACCTGAAATTCAGGAAAGCGGGCCGATAAGCCAAACTGATCGGGCGTAACGCCAAAAAGCAGTACTGTTTTACTATGGAAATGATCCAGGAACTGACGTACCGGTGTGCCGGCATGCGAATAATAGTTCACAATAGCCACATCTGCCAGGCTTAGTTTGCAGGCACTGAGAATATTGGTGAGAAACTGTAATTCTGTATCGGGTAAATGCGTAATACCGGCGTAGTTTACCACAATGGAAATATTCTTCTGGTTATGCCCCAGCGCCTGCCAGGAAGAGGCAGGAGGTGTAAGGTCAGAAGGTGAAGGGTGAGGGGCTGAATCCGCAACATATTCCTCTGCGATATCGCTGATGTGATCTCCGGGAGCGCCTTCCTCCTCTTTCCTTTTTCCTTTTCCCTTTTCTGCATCATCCGTAAGCACCAGCATCCGTCCGTAGAGGTCGATCAGGAGCGAGACAGGTAATTGAATATCATTGAGCGGCATATTGAACGATTGAAACGAATAGGTGTTAGGTTTTTTTTGTTTCTTTGCCGGGCAAAAATAAATCATTATGACCGGGGTTTTGGATATTTCAGTGACTAAAGTGCAAAGAAGCAAATTGCAGGACATCAATCTGGAGAATGTTCCTTTTGGTAAATATTTTACAGACCATATGCTGGAGGCCGACTATGCAGATGGTGAATGGAAAAAGGTCGTGATCCGGCCTTACCAGGCCCTGCAGATGGAGCCATCGATGGCTGCGCTGCATTATGGGCAGGCTATTTTTGAAGGTATTAAGGCGTATAAAGATGAAAAAGGGGAGGCTCATATCTTCCGTCCCGCCGATAATTTCCGCCGGTTTAACCAGTCGGCCGAGCGTATGAACATGCCTGTGGTGCCTGAAGAGATCTTTATGGAGGGCATGCGCCAGCTGATTGCGCTCGATAAAGACTGGGTGCCTGCATACAAAGATCATAGCCTGTACATTCGTCCGGTTATGTTTGCTACAGATGAGGCATTGGGTGTACGCCCTTCGGCCACCTATAAATTTCTGATCCTGCTGAGTCCTACCGGTCCTTATTTCGTTAATCCCATGCGTATCCTGGTAGAGGAGAAGTATACACGGGCTGCTCCGGGTGGAGTGGGCTTTTCTAAAAATGCCGGTAATTATGGTGGCAGTATGCTGGCCAGCACGATTGCCCGTCAGCAGGGTTTTGACCAGGTACTCTGGACAGATGCTTTTGAGCACAAATGGCTGCAGGAAGTAGGTATGATGAATGTGTTTTTTGTGATCAATGGCCGGGCCATCACCCCTTCACTGGATGAAGGAACCATTCTGGAAGGCGTTACCCGTGCCAGTGTTATCAGGGGGCTTGAGGAAATGAACATCCCGGTCGAAGAGCGCCGGATTAATATAGATGAGCTCGTGGCTGCGTATAAAGCCGGTCAGCTCTCGGAAGTATTCGGCACCGGCACTGCCGCAGTCATAGCCCCTGTTAAAGAGCTGAGTTACAAAGGGTATTCAATGACGTTTGATACTGATAGCTATCGGATTTCGCCGGCCATCAAGACCTGGCTCAATGATATCCGGGAAGGAAGAATTGCCGATAAATTTGGCTGGATGGTGAAGGTATAAGGGGCTAAGAAGCTGATTCACAGCTGGCCGCCAAGTGTCTTTTATCCACAGTGCCAATTAATTTGGGGATTTATAATTATAAATAAAAGGACGTTTTTTTGGTATTTCCCGTCAGGGCCTTTACCTTTGCCGTCCCAAAAATAAAGCATTCAGAATGCCTACTATTCAGCAATTAGTAAGAAAAGGAAGAGAAATAATCCGGGCAAAGAGCAAATCCCGGGCTTTGGATCAGTGTCCTCAGCGTCGTGGCGTATGTACACGTGTGTATACCACTACTCCCAAAAAGCCTAACTCTGCTCTTCGTAAAGTAGCCAAAGTGCGTTTGACCAATAAAGTGGAGGTGATTGCCTACATTCCCGGTGAAGGTCATAATCTGCAGGAGCACTCTATCGTGCTGATCCGCGGTGGCCGGGTAAAAGATCTGCCAGGTGTACGTTATCACATCGTTCGCGGATCGCTGGATACTGCTGGTGTAAAAGACCGTAAGCAGAGCCGTTCTAAATACGGTACCAAGAAAGAAAAAGCGAAGAAATAATCAGACATAATTAATCAGCTCACAAGTACAATCTATTATAAGTCATGCGGAAAGCACAAGCAAAAAAACTCCCCCTGGCGCCTGATCCCCGGTACAACGACAAACTGGTTACCCGTTTTGTCAACAACCTGATGTGGGAAGGAAAGAAAAGTGGAGCATTCACTATCTTTTACGACGCGCTGGATAAAGTAGCCAAGCAAACCAGTGAGGACGGATATGAAGTATGGAGACGTGCACTGGCTAATGTTACGCCTGCTGTAGAAGTACGCAGCCGTCGTATTGGTGGTGCCACTTTCCAGATCCCTTCTGAAGTACGTCCTGACCGTAAGGTATCTCTGAGCATTAAATGGCTCATCCGTTACAGCCGCGAAAGAAACGGCCGTAGCATGGCTGATAAACTGGCCAACGAGATCGTAGCAGCCAGCAAGGGCGAAGGTGCTGCTTTCAAAAAGAAAGAAGATACACACCGGATGGCCGAAGCCAACAAGGCTTTCGCTCACTTCCGTGTATAATCGCAGAATAAAGCATTTGATAAAGCGCCGCTTCAACGAAGCGGCGCTTTTATTTTTTGCACCAGCCAAACAGACAGCTGCCGGTATAGCTACCGGCAATAAAAAAGAGCTGACATAAGCCAGCTCTTGAATGAAATGTATAGTTGTTATGCTAATTAATCGTTGGAGTTGCCATTGTCGGAACTACCAGCATCTGCCAGCGGTTCGAAGATATCACCCTGAACCGGTGTAGGCTCTGCTGCCGGAGCTGCAGGTGCCGGGGCAGGTGCAGGAGCCGGAGCTGGTTTGGGCTTTCTGGCTACGGGTTTCTTCGCAGCAGGTTTTTTGGGAGCGGCTTTTTTAGGTGCTGCTTTTTTAGGAGCGGCTTTTTTAACCGGCTTTTTAGCGGCTGCTTTTTTGGGTGCTGCCTTCTTAGCGGCTTTTTTGGGAGCTGCTTTTTTCTTCACCGCTTTTTTCACGGCTTTCTTAACAGCTTTTTTAGCTACTTTTTTCTTACCAGCCTTTTTAGGCGCTGCTTTCTTTACGGCTTTCTTCGCCGGTTTTTTCGCAGCTTTTTTCTTCGGGGCCGGTTTGGCTTTTGCTTTCTTCTTGGAAGGCATACGACGAAATTTTGATGGTTAATGAATGAGCGATGATTGTTTAAAACATTGCTGAATTGAAATTACAATCATTCATCATTAAAAAGCCGAATCAGCCCACTTTTTTTTGATGTAACAAACAATAAGAGCCGTTTTATCGGCCATTACCGGCTTTCACTGGAGTATTAACCCGCAACAGCAGGGTTGTCTCTTTCCTTTTCCCATTCAGAAAAAGCCCTGTTGAGCGCACCTGCAAAAGTCTCTGCGGCCTGGGCTCCGGTGACGGCATACTTGTCGTTCAGTACAAAGAAAGGCACCCCTTTCACACCAATCTGCCTCGATTCGTAAATGTCTTTCTCCACCGCTTCTGCATAGGCATTGCTCTGCAGCAGGTCTGCTACCGCGGTTTCGGGCAATCCGGCCGCCACCCCCAACTGCTGAAGCGTGTTGGCATCTGCAATATCTTTCCCTTCCGTAAAATAAGCATGGAATAAAGCCTCTTCCACATCACTGCCCCGGTTATATGCTTTTCCTAATTGTATAAGACGATGGGCATCGAAACTGTTGGCCACAATGGCCTTGTCAAGATGATAGGACAACCCTTCCCCGGCTGCCATCGCAGTTACCTGCTCATTCGCCTGCCGGGCCTGCTCCAGCGACCATCCCTTGCTGACGGCCAGGTACTGATCAAGACTTTGCCCCTTTTCTGTTTTTAAACCGGGCGCAAGTTGAAAGCTTTTCCACTCCACCTGTACCTGATCACGAGCGGGAAATGCCGCAAGCGCCTTTTCAAAACGGCGCTTGCCAATATAGCAAAACGGACACATTACGTCCGACCATATCTCTACTTTCATAACGTATAGTTTGGCATTACAACAGTGTAATAAGTAATAAGTTTTAGGTTTTAAGTTCTAAGTGGGGTAGAGGGCTGAAGGTTAACGGTAGCGGGAATTAGTAAGGTATTGGGATAGAGGGCTGAAGGTTAAAGGTTAAAGGGTAAAGGTAGCGGGGAACGTAGTCAGGTTTTGGGAGCTGGTGCTATACCGTTTGGAAATAAGTTTTGGGTTTTAAGTTTTAAGTGCTAAGTGGGGTAGAAGGCTGACGGTTAAAGGTTAAAGGTAGCGGGGAAAGTAGTCACGTATTGGGGCTCGTACTATACTGTTTGGAAATAAATTTTGGGTTTTAAGTTTTAGGTTTTAAGTGGGGTAGAAGGCTGACGGTTAAAGGTAACGGGGAAGTAGTCAGGTTTTGAATCCGACACGATAGTGTTGGTAAAAGGAAAAATTATTTTTAAAATTAACACTGTTAAGTATATTTGCATCGTAAATAAGATACAATGGGAATACGTGAAAGGAAACAAAAACATAAGGAAGACCTGAAAGAGAGCATTTTACAGGCTGCCAAGAAATTGTTTTTGAAAGAGGGGTTTGAAGCTACGTCGATCCGGAAGATAGCTGCGGAGATCGAATTCAGTCCCACGACCATCTACCTCTATTACAAAGACAAAACAGAGATCGCACACGCGCTGCACCAGGAGGGTTTTAAAGTGCTGGCCGAACAATTCAAGGTACTCGCACACATAGAGCATCCGTTTGAGCGGCTCAAAGCAATGGGACGTGTATACATGCAGTTTGCTCTCGAAAACCGCGACTTTTATGAGCTCATGTTTGTAATGAAAGAACCGATCGATTACCTGGGACAGGAATGTGCCGATCACCACTGGGAAGAAGGCGCCCAGGCATTTCATCAACTGCTGACCACGGTAAAAGCCTGCCAGGAAAAAGGGTATTTCAAAAAATTTGAATCAGAATCTTTTGCCATGCTGGTATGGAGTACTATGCATGGACTCTGCACCCTTCAGCTACACGGACACCTCGAAAAAGTAGTTACCAACAAGCAAATCTTACTGGGTGTAGAAGATGTGATGAACCACACTTTCGAAACCTTTGTGCAAGTGCTGGAAAATCTCTAGGTTTTTTTTATTCAATTACTTAACAGTGTAAATAATGATAACGGTATTTATTAAACCGCGATTCCTAACCGTCTTTTTGCTGACTGTATGCACCTGGCAGACAACAACAGCTCAAGACAGGGTGCTTCAGGGCTACATTGACTCTGCGCTGAGCAATAACCTGGTGGTTCAGCAAAAAAATGTATCGCTCGAAAAAGCGCAGACAGCCCTGTCTATTGCCAAAGGATGGTATTATCCGACAGTCAGTTTTCAGGCAGGCTATCAGACAGCCGGGGGAGGGCGCTCTATCAGTCTTCCGCTGGGTGATTTGCTGAATGGTGTATACAGTACGCTGAATCAACTGACATCCTCGACTGCATTTCCGCAGCTGAAAAATCAGGAGGTCAACTTTCTGCCCAGCAATTTTTATGATGTGAAAGTACGTACCACCGTACCGATCATTAACCCTGATATTC
>JAGODE010000134.1 GCA_017998385.1 Chitinophagaceae bacterium
CTTAACCCTTTTCATGCGATTTGTACTGACTTTGTTTCTTAAGGTAGAGGGTATAGGGTAGAAGGCATTAAGCCCTTTAAACTTTTTAAACCCCTTATCCCTTTTACCTTAAACCCTTAACCCTTTTTATGCGATTTACACTTACTATATTCTCCCTGTTTATTCTTTCTTCTTCAATAGTTGCGCAGCAGCTGAACCAGGATTTAAAAGACCTGCACAGCTTTTTACGTAAAACATATAGCTATAAAGACCAGATTAGTGGAAAGGCAGAGAAAACCTATTACAGCATGATGGATAGCCTGGCGCATGAGCAGCCGAAAAGCGATCACGAATATTTTCGCCTGCTGGCGCAAATGGTAGAACCCCTGCGTGATAATCATCTTTTCCTGTACGAGAAGCCCAAACAGGAAATTACCAGTGCGCAGTTTGCGGATACTGCATTTATGCGCAGATACCGCTCATCAGCTTCTTTTCTAAACTTTCCGGCCGTAGCATTGAACCTCGATTCGCTGGAGCAGCAGGCGCATAAGGCCGACAGCAATAGCATAGAAGGCATTTATTACTATCAAAAATATCTTAAAGTGGCAGTGTATAGTTCGGGGCCTGACGAGTATACCGGCGTAGTGCTGGCATCCGATTTTCCAAACTGGGGCAGGGGGCAGATAATTTTTGCGCTGCAGGATCGGGGTGTTGGCCGCTATTCGGCGATCTTTTATCAGCTGGCGCAAAAAACAGCCGGATACTTTCGTCATGTAAGATATGTAAGACATAGTCTGCCTCTCTTACAGCTTCAAAAATATCCGCAACAGCCAGTGTATGCGGATGTGAAAATCGGTACCGAACCTTTTATTTTCAGCAACCTGTCGCCTGCGATTCAATATCTGCGTTTGGGCAGTTTTGCCACGTATCCCGCTAATATTACCCGCGCCACTAAATTTTATGAGCAGATCAGAGATTCGCTTACAGCACCTTATCTGATCGTTGACATTCGCAACAACGGTGGCGGTGGCGACAAAACCTCCCGCCAGTTCCGGAAACTGCTGAAGCAGTATGCACGTAAAGGAAAAGTGTATTTGCTGATCAACTACAACACAATAAGCAATGCCGAAGCCTTTGCCCTGGATATGCGCGATGCCGGCATTGCCACACTGGTGGGCGAGACTACCCGTGGTATGATCACCTATGGCAGCAACAGCGATGAGGTGCGTGAACTGGCAGGTGGTCGCTACCAGCTTTATATAACCGATATGAAGGGTACGGCGCGAGACCTGAAATTTGAGGATGTGGGCGTGACGCCATCTGTTTTACTAAATCCGGATACCGACTGGATAGAGCAGCTGAAGAATTTAATCAATTCGTTATGATTTTAAAGTTTTGGTGTGTAAGTTTAATGTTTACAACAACAGACTACAGCACCAAAACACAGCTATGTACGAGCAAAACGAACCACAGCAGGAGACTTCCCTTTTTGAGGATGATATTTTTCGGTATGAGGAAGCATCCAGTACCAGGCGATTTGTAAACTGGCTTATTGATAACCTGTTTATGCGTTATATACTGAGCTATGCCACGGGCTATCTCGTGGCATATTTGCTGGTAGGAATCGCTCCTGATTTTCTGTACCAGGTGGTAAATGAGGAAGATAGTTTTACGACCTTTCTGTTTCTTTATATAGTAGGCATGCTCAACTATTTCCTTTACTATACGCTTTGTGAGAAAGCATTTAAAGGATATACACTCGGAAAGCTTATCAGCGGGTCACGTGCTATACGTACAGATGGTGGTGAACTCACGCTGAAAGATGCTGTATTGCGCAGCCTGAGCAGGCTGGTGCCTTTCGAGGCATTCAGTGCACTGGCGGGCCGTCCCTGGCACGACACCTGGACAAAGACAACGGTGATCAACGTTCGTCGCTGATTATTCCATCACTGGTCTTAGCCAGCGTTCCATTTCGGCGCGGGGCATTCCTTTACGTTGCAGGTATTGCTCAAACTGATCGGGTTGTATTTTGCCCACTCCAAAGTACTGGCTTTGCGGATGACTAAAGTACCAGCCGCAGACAGAAGCAGCCGGATACATGGCCAGTGATTCGGTCAGGTGAATGCCGGTATTTTCTTCACCCCCCAGCAGTTCAAACAGTTTGTACTTCTCTGTATGATCCGGGCATGCAGGATAACCTGGTGCCGGACGAATACCTACATATTCTTCTTTGATGAGCTGTTCGTTGGTGAGGGTCTCCTGTTGCTGATATCCCCAATACTGTTTACGAACCTGCTCATGCAGGCATTCTGCAAAAGCTTCCGCCAGCCTGTCTGCCAGGGCCTGCAGGGTGATCTTGCTGTAGTCGTCAAGCTCTTTTTCAAACCGTTTGATATGCGGTTCAATACCTTTAATGGTTACAGAAAAGGCGCCGATATAATCAGTCGGGGCCGCTGCAGTGCCGGGTTTGATGAAATCGGCCAGGCTCAGGTTGGGTTGACCCGGAGCTTTCTGTATCTGCTGGCGCAAAAACTCCAGTTTAATGGTGTTGCCGGCCTGTACTACCACCGTATCACTGTCGGTACGTGCTGCAGGCCAGAAGCCAATCACGCCCTGGGCGCTTAGCCATTTTTCGCTGATGATCTGGTCGAGCATGCGGTTGGCATCTTCGTAAAGTTTGGTAGCTTCTGTACCAACTTTTTCATCGTTGAGAATGGCCGGGAAGTTGCCATGCAGCTCCCAGGAAATAAAGAATGGCTTCCAGTCAATATACTGACGGATTGTACTGAGCGGAAAGTCGGTAAACTGTTTGTTGCCGGTAAATGATGGTACAGGAGGGGTATAATGATCCCAGTCTGCCTGCACTTTATTAGCCTGTGCATCGGCAATGCTCAGATAGCTCTTTACCGGTTTTTTATTTTCGAAATCTGTTTTCAGTTTCTGGTATTCCTGCTGCGTTTTTTGCAGAAAAGAAGTTTTCTGGTCGCCCAGCAATGAGCCGGCTACTGTTACACTACGGCTCGCATCCAGTACGTGTACCACACCTTCATCATATTGCGGAGCGATCTTTACAGCAGTGTGCATCCGCGAGGTGGTAGCTCCGCCGATCAGCAGTGGCTGATTCATACCGCGGCGCTTCATTTCATGCGCTACGTTTACCATTTCGTCGAGCGAAGGAGTGATGAGGCCGCTCAGGCCAATGATATCGGCATTTTCACGGGCGGCAGTATCGAGGATTTTATCTGTAGGCACCATTACTCCCATGTCAATGATATCATAACCATTACAACCGAGCACCACACCTACGATGTTTTTACCGATATCATGTACATCGCCTTTTACTGTAGCCAGTAATATTTTTTTTGCATTGCCATTGCCGGCGGATGCATTGTTCTTTTTTTCTTCTTCGATAAACGGTGTGAGCCAGGCTACGGAACGTTTCATTACACGGGCGCTTTTCACTACCTGTGGCAGAAACATTTTGCCGGCACCAAACAGATCGCCTACTACGCCCATGCCATCCATCAGCGGACCTTCGATCACGTCGAGCGGTTTGGGGTATTTAAGCCTGGCTTCTTCGGTATCCGTTTCGATATAATCGGTAATACCATTGACCAGGGCATGTTTGAGACGTTCTTCCACCGTCGTTTGCCGCCAGGCATCATTTTTTTTCTCCACCTTATCCTGTGCTTTTACTGTTTCAGCAAACGCAAGGAGTTTTTCTGTGGCTTCGTTATTTTCATTGTTGCGGTTGAGAATTACGTCTTCGCAGAGCTGGCGAAGCTGCGGTTCAATTTCATCATACACGATCAGCTGTCCGGCATTTACGATACCCATGTTCATACCAGCTTTGATGGCATGATACAGGAAGACGGCGTGCATGGCTTCGCGCACCGGCTCATTACCTCTGAAAGAGAAGGAGAGGTTGCTGACGCCGCCGCTTATACCTACCAGGGGCATCGCTTCTTTGATGCGACGGGTGGCATTAATAAAATCAACGCCATAGTTGTTGTGTTCTTCGAGGCCCGTTGCAATAGCGAATATGTTGGGATCAAAAATGATATCCTGCGGAGCAAACCCTACTTTTTCGGTCAGTATCTGGTAGGCGCGTTTACAGATTTCAACTTTCCGGTCTTCGGTATCGGCCTGACCTTTTTCATCAAAAGCCATCACAATTACGGCGGCGCCATAGCTCTGGCAGATGATGGCCTGCTCAATGAATTTGGCTTCGCCTTCTTTCATTGAAATGGAGTTGACGATACATTTACCCTGCACACATTTCAAACCAGCTTCGATGATCTCAAATTTGGAAGAGTCGATCATGACCGGTATACGTGCAATATCGGGTTCGCTTTGCAGCAGGTTCAGGAAGGTGGTCATGGCCATTACGCCATCGAGCAGGGCGTCATCCATATTTACATCAATCACCTGTGCGCCGCTTTCTACCTGCTGGCGTGCCACACTCAGGGCTTCTTCATATTTGTTTTCCCGTACCAGGCGGGCAAACTTTTTGGAACCCGTTACATTGGTACGCTCGCCCACATTCACAAAGTTGGTTTCGGGTCTGATGACGAGTGGCTCCAGCCCTGACAGCCGGAGATAAGGTTTGATGATCGTGTTGTCGTTCATTTGTTCGTTTCTTTATCAGCAGTCGTTCACAGCAATTGGTTAGTACGTCTCTGCCACCACCGGCAGTTTGCGGGGTGCGATGTTTTTTACTTCCTGTGCTATATGACGAATATGATCTGGTGTGGTGCCGCAGCAGCCGCCTACAATGTTTACAAAGCCTTCGCGCGCCCAGTCTTCGAGGTAGTGCGCCGTATCGGATGGGTGCTCATCGTATTCACCCATGGCATTGGGCAGCCCTGCATTGGGATAAGCCGATACGTAGCAGGACGCCAGCTGCGAAAGTTCAGCAATATGCGGCCTCATTTCGCGTGCACCCAGTGCGCAGTTAAGACCTACGCTCAATGGGCGGGCATGCTGTACAGATGTATAGAAAGCTTCCAGTGTTTGTCCGCTCAGCGTACGTCCCGAGGCATCGGTGATTGTACCGCTGATCATGATAGGCAGCGTTTCTTTACCGGTGTCGCGGAAATATTTTTTAATAGCAAAAATGGCACCTTTGGCATTCAGTGTATCAAAGATGGTTTCGATCAGCAGGATGTCGGCGCCGCCATCCACGAGCCCGCGCACCTGATCATAGTAGGCGTTTACTACTTCATCAAAAGAAACAGCCCTATAACCGGGATTATTTACATCGGGCGAAAGGGAAAGCGTTTTATTAAGCGGTCCGATTGCACCGGCAACCCAGGCCTGACGACCTGATTGCTCAATGGCTGCACGGGCACATTTAACTGCAGCCACATTCAGCTCATAGGCCAGCGATTGCATATCATAATCGGCCATGGCAATAGAAGTGCTGCTGAAAGTATTGGTTTCAATAATATCGGCACCGGCTTCGAGATACTGCAAATGAATGGCGGTAATGATCTGTGGTTGCGTAATACACAGCAGGTCATTATTGCCTTTGAGATCAAGGTGCCAGTCTTTGAATCGTTCACCGCGGTAATCGGCTTCAGACAGCTTATACCGTTGTATCATGGTACCCATGGCACCATCAATGATAAGAATGCGCTTCCCGAGTTCCTGGCGAATATCCATACAAAAAATTTTAAGACGGCTTATTCAGCGGCGTGCCGGGGTAGTTGACGACAGGACTATAAACGTTGAAAAATCCGGAAGGGAGTTTTGTGGACGTTTATTAGTTCCGTTTATTTACCCAGGCCGAACAATAAACAAATCCGCCTGCGAAGGGCAAAGGTAAGAAAAGTCGGGGAAAGGTAAAAGGAAGAAGGTTGGAGGTAAAATATAGTATGAACCCGCTGACTTTCTACCCTATAACTTTTACCCTTTACCTGCCACTTACATACCTGTCAACCGGCAACCTGTTTTGCAGGCTTCGTGCGAGGGTCATTTCATCCGCATATTCCAGCTCGCCGCCAAAAGCAATACCCCGGGCAATAGTGGTGATGCGGATTGGGAATGGTTGTAGTTTCTTCTGAATATAATAGATGGTGGTATCGCCCTGTATAGTGGGGTTAAGGGCAAAAATGAGTTCTTCTGTCTTTTCCTTTTCTACGCGGTGTACCAGGGCTTCGATATGCAGCTGATCGGGCCCAATGCCATCGAGGGGGGAGATAACACCTCCCAGCACATGATAAATGCCGTTATACTGTTGTGTACTTTCAATAGCGATCACATCGCGGATACTTTCCACTACACAAATAATCTCCTGTTTGCGCAGGCTGTTGGCGCAGATGGAGCAGATATCGGCATCAGCCACATTGAAGCAGCGGTTACAGAATTTGATCTCCCGCCGCATGCGGTCTATTACCTCACTGAAATGATGTACATCGGCAGCATTCTGCTTCAATAAATGCAATACCAGCCTGAGAGCCGTCTTACGGCCAATGCCCGGCAAACGACTAAACTCATTCACCGCATTTTCCAGCAAAGCAGAGGAGAATTGCATGAGGCAAAGATAGGGAGATCAATGTGCTAATGGGGTAATGTGCTAATGATTAATCATTCCTCTGGTTTAACCTAAAAATATTTTTGCATAACACTAATCAGAACGACTGAATACAGGAGGCCTGTTCAATTAAACCGCATTAGCACATTACCCCATTAGCACATTAGCACATTCTGTATTACTGGTTAATCCTCAACGTCCCTGTCCGTCTGTTGATTCCCGGTTTGTTTTCAGCGCCGGGTTCCTGGGTGGCATTCACATCAATTTCGATGGGGATGTCGAGGTTGGGTTTTACGTTGAGGGTGCGGGCCAGCGGCTTCACCTTTTCGGGTTGGCGGCGGGTGCCAAAGAAGTTGCCCGGATCCCAGATGCCGTTTTGGTTTTCATCCTCCAGAATACGAAGGCTGTACTCGCCGGGCAAAAACAGCTCGCGGGTAAATGTAGCCGCCGTAAGCGGGTAGGAGGCGACCAGCTGGTTGTTTTGTATAAACTGCAATACCGGGTGGCGGCTCATGTCAAGATTCCTGAACTGAAGATTCAGCTTGCCGTAGTCGGTAGTGTTTTTGGAAAAAAAGCTTACCGTATCGGCTTTCAGCAGCTGATATCCCAGGCTGTCTGTGGCAAAGTCTTTTTCCAGGATGATATGATACAATGTATTGGGTTTCCAGACCGGACGAAAAGACCATTTACGGCCGGTACTGTCAGATTCCCATGTAGTTGAGCCGCCAAGTGGGGTGTAGCTGGAGTCGGTCGATACCCTGATCCTGGTCGTGTCGAAATTGCGCACCGGGTTCTGGAAGGTGAAGGTAAACGGCGATAAAAGATCTTGCTGGCTTCCCAGCAGGTTAACTGAAAACTTAAGCCGCTTATCGGTAGCACCGCCTCTGTTATTGCCACCCGTGACCGCTTCATCCTGAGCTTTATCTTTCTTTTTTGCAACAAAGGCATAAAGTGTCAGATCCTGCGTGTCGGAGCCTACTACAACAGCACTGTCGGCGAAGGCAAAGAGTACATCGCTGTTGGGGAAATAACGATAGCTTCCGCTTTCATCTTTGAGTGCATAAGCATAATAGGTGCCGGGAGCCAGGTTATGAAAATGAAATTCGCCTTTGGGGTTAACGCGTGTTACATACCGGGGCTTCTGGTCACGCAATAGGGTGTCTTCACCTGAGCGGTGCAGCATCACAGTCAGGGTAGAGTCCACGCCACCCGTTTCTGCCAGTATTACTTTTCCTTTAAACTGTAAGGAGTCGAAATAGCTGCCGGTGGAGAAGATATAGGTGAAATTTTTATAGATGTTTCCCTCATTCACGTCTTTGATAGAGCGGCCAAAGTCAAGCGTGTAGGTGGTATTGGGTTCCAGTTCGTCTTTGAGCCGTACCGAAATCGTCTCCAGTTTGCGGTTTACGGCGGGCATGTTTTTGGGAACAGGTGAGATGATCAGATTTTTATAATAATCATCCAGCTCCACATATTCATCAAATACCAGCGTGATCTGCTTGCCGGTAAAGCGAAGGGTAGAATCGCGTGGGGTAGCCTTCAGGAGTACAGGAGGCAAACTGTCGCGCGGGCCACCCGTAGGCGGCATTATATTGGCACAACCCTGGCTACCGGTAAGCATACTCAGCAGTATAATGCTGATGGCCAGGAAAGAAAGGATAGCTTTTACTCGCATAATCAGGCTGCAAACTTAGGCGGTTTGCCGCAAAGGGGATGTTTTAGAATTCTTAATGTAGTATTTAATCCTGCTCCTCATCCGGCTCCTCAAGTGTATGCAGGCGCACTGCCAGGTTGTTGGTTTTCACAAACTCACACCAGTGGCAGTCGGGTTTGCCGCAACCTGTATAGAAGTCGCGGGCCTGTATTTTTTGCCAGGTTTCGCGGATCTGCCCGGTCACAATGGTCGTATCGTCAGGCGTGATGGTTACTTTTTGACGGCGGTAATTTTTCTTTTTATCGGGTTCGATAAAGTCAAACTCCGTACTGGCAACTTTCCAGTCGCGTGATTCGTAGTGGTCTACCAGCAGTTTGTAAAAAACGGCCTGGCGCCAGTAGTCGCCGCCCAGCGGATCTTTGTCGCTGGGGCCTTTGAGTTTGACAATAGCCTTGTCGGGGTCCCCGGTTTTATAATCCACCACATTTACAGTTTTGCCATCAAACTCCAGCTTATCGAGTTTGCCCTTGAGGGGAACGCCGTTAACTACCACATTGCGGATATTGCGTTCGATGGCCACAATCCGGTTAAATGTATGGATATAATTGTCATAATAATTTCCCAGTACTTCCTGTCCGTATTCGAGCCGGCGGTCAAACTGCTCCTGTGTAAAGCTTTCGCGGTGGCGGTGCATATACCAGATAAAATCACTTACAAACTCTTCTTTGGGTGGAAACTCTTCCTTACCCCGGTCCTGCATTTTCCGGAACAATTGTTCCAGCGCATAGTGTACCGAAGAGCCAAACTCCGTAGCCTCATTTTTGGGCGAGGGGATGCGGACCAGGTTGCGGAAATAAAATTCAAGCGGGCATTTCAGGTAGTTGTTCAGCGCGGTTACATTCATTACAAACTTATCAAGCAGTGGCTGTATATAAGCTTCTTCCAGTGCTTCGATCTCCGGTGCCTGCGCTTCTTCGAAATGCAGGCTGCTGAACCGGGCCAGTATATCTGCATCGATCACCACTTTTTCAACCGGAAGCGGTTGCTGTTCCAGTATTTCGGCAATAAACATAGAAGGCTCCAGCTCTTTCCCATCCTGCTTAAACCGGCAATAGGAAATATGTAAATGTTGCTCGGCGCGGGTAAGGGCTACATAAAACAGGCGCCGCAGCTCTTCTTCGTCTTTATGTGAGGCCGGACTGTTAAACAACGTGTCGGGCAGGGTATAACCACCGCCGGGTTTCCGTTTTTTCTCCCAGGAAGAGGCATTACAGCCGGCAAAAAAGACATGCTCAAACTCAAGGCCCTTGGAGCCATGTGCCGTGAGCAGGTTTACGCCTTTATCGCTACCGCTTACCTGCACCAGCGGTATGGCAATCTCTTCTCTTTCCATCAGGTCGATCAGGCGAATGAGGCCAGCCAGACGCAAGCGCGGATCGCGGCGGGTTTCTTCTTTTATAAAATCGAAAAGAGCGGTGAGCACCTGCAGCAGCCAGTGCTTTTCCGGGCTTTTCATGATATAGCTTAATACGCCGGCCTCGCGCACCACCGCTTCAAACAATTGCTGCAGGGTTACATTGGGCACTTCGCCAATCATTTTTTCTATAAAATCACTGGCACGTCGCAACTGCGGGTGCAGACCACTGCTGAAGAGGTCGCGTGCCGGGGCATTCGACTTTTCTATCAACAACTGGCGTATACTGGTGCGGCGGTCGCCAAACTGGCGATCGGCGACCTCCATGCTTAAACGGGCTATCTCTACAGGAGGTATGGCAAACCAGTCGTAGTGAAGAATTTCAAACAGCAGTTCATCACCCCCATTGGGCTGATCATGTTCCTGCTCGAGATAGCGCAGCAGTTGCAATAATTTCTGTGCGAGGGGCAGATCCAGTATATTCTGATTGCGCTTGCTGTATACCGGCAGATTCAGCAGTTTGAAATATTGTGCCAGCTCTTCACCGTACCTGTTTTCCTTATAAATAATACCGATACGCCCAGCAGCCACACCTGCAGACAATAACTCCTGTACTTCGCGGGTAATGCCGATCATTTCCTGGCGTTGCGTCTCATATTCCCTGATGAGGGGGCCATGCTGCAGGTGCAGCAGTTTGGTATTGGAAGCTTTGAGGTCTTTGCTGAGTCCGTCAATTTGTTTTACGAGCCGCTCCTCATTACGATCAATCAGCGATTTTGAAATATTCAGGATGGGTTGTGTGCTCCGGTAGTTTTGTGTGAGCACTACCGTCATAAGATGAGTGCGGTAGGTATCGGCAAACTGGAGCATGTTCTCCACGTTGGCGCCCTGGAAGCGGTAGATGCTCTGGTCATCATCACCTACTACAAATACATTGGGCTGATCCCAGTAGCTGATCAGCAATTCAACGAGGCGGTTTTGAGTGCCGCTGGTATCCTGGTATTCATCTACCAGTATATATTGATAACGCTCCTGGTAATTGGCCAGTAATGATTTGTTTTCTTCAAAGGCACGGATCACCCAGTTGATCATGTCGTCAAAATCGTAGCGATTGCGCTGGCGCATGAGTGCCTGGTAGCGGTCAAACTCGTCAACAGCTGCACGCAGCTTATCCATCTTCTCTTTTTCTTCGGCGATCTTGTCGGTTCGTACGTCTCCTTTCTTAAACTCTTTTACGGCCCGTTTGGCAATAAAGCCATCACGATTGGGTAGGTCAGCAAGGTAGGTATCGATACGGCTGTGAATAAAAGCCGGGGTCCAGCCTTCGCGTTTCATGGTGCTGAAAAGCTGGGTCAGATTGTTGATCTCATAATATACATCGCCGCGGTAACGCTTTAGCGGATGGTTTTTGGGAAATGCATCGATCAGGTCTTTGAAGAGCTGGATTTTCTCCAGATCCGAGATGGGATCCATGCTTGTTTTTTCAAACAGGGAAAGGTTTTCCTGTATTACATCGTTGCAAAAAGCGTGGAAGGTATAGATATTGACTTTATAGGCATCGGGACCAATAAACTGGAGTAGCCGTTTGCGCATAGCTACCACGCCGGCATCGGTATAGGTAAGGCAAAGAATATTTTCGGGCAGCGCATCGGTATCGAGCAGTATTTTGCCGATACGGCTGGCCAGTATCTGCGTTTTGCCCGTGCCTGGTCCGGCAATTACCATTACCGGCCCTTCCAGCTGGTCAACGGCTTTGCGTTGCATTTCATTGAGGCGCTCATATTCTTCCAGGAACCTGACTTCCAGTTTTTCGTGATTTATCGACATCCGGGCTGAACTTTTAAGGTAATAAGTAGTTCTATACAAGTTAATCCAATTCAGAACATGGCCATCTATTCGCTCAAAGCTGTGCAGCAGCTACCCGTTTCTGTCGACCGCGCCTGGGATTTCTTTTCCAGTCCTGCAAATTTACAGCTGATAACCCCTCCGGAAATGGATTTTAGGGTTATCTCACTCCACCATGGCACAAAGATTTATCCGGGCCAGATCATTGAGTATAAAGTAAAACCGCTATTGGGTATACCCGTATACTGGATGACAGAGATCACGCATGTGGAGGAGGGCAGGTTTTTTGTTGACGAGCAGCGCTTTGGCCCTTACAGCCTTTGGCACCATCAGCATCATTTCAGGAGCATAGACGGTGGGGTGGAAATGACAGATATAGTACATTACAAACTACCCCTGGCATTTGTTGGCCAGCTGGCACACAGGCTGCTGGTACGAAAAAAACTGGACAGCATTTTTCAATATCGCTATCAAAAGGTAGAAGAACTGCTCGGGGCATGGAAAACCCCGCACCAGTCAGCAATACCTGCGGCCAGTGCGGGGTTATGAGTGTGTTGAGAACGTTATTTCTTAATAATGCCGGCTCTTTTTTTCAACTCTTCAACCGGCATAGTGATCATACGGCCGATAGGCTTACCATCGCGGTAACTGATTACGCGCAGCTGGAAGGCATCTTTGGGTACGAGTAAAGGTGATTTATAAACGGGGTAAAACTCATCGGGATAAGAGTTGTCAAAGCTGTAATGCAATTGCAGCCCCTCTACCTCTGGTGTTAATGTTACCACTACGCGATCGCTGTCTTTTTTGGCTACCGCAAAATCCGGATCATACATGCTGGGCGCATATTTTGTTTTTGCAGCATCGAGGCGGATAAATTGTGTTTCTACTTTTTTTACAAAAGCAGGAAAGCTGCGTTCTTCTTTGGGTGACCACAAAATTTCTGCAATGGCCAGTGCGCGGGGCCAGGTCATATAC
>JAGODE010000135.1 GCA_017998385.1 Chitinophagaceae bacterium
ATAGGTTTTTAGCGTAAATTTCTTCTGCGCCGGATAAATCAGAAGTGTTAATTCCATGTCTGGCCACATCTGTTCTGCTCGCGGCATCAGAGTTGATACCAAAGTAAGCAGGATAGCCCCGCTGACTATATGAGCTTTATCACTGACAAATTTGTTGATCACAAAGCCAAAACTGCCCTCCTCATTGCTTTCGCAAAGAAATACGACTGTACGAAGAAAATTGGGATCCTTCAAAAAGGGATCCGCAATCAGTAATATGCCGGGACCGGGGTCAATCATGCTTCAATTTAAGGTATAAAATTATTGTCTTTGCATCATACCCCGAAAAAATAAGCCGCCAGGCACGCCGATGGTCTAAAGGCAAGTTAAAAATTCCATAGCAACCTTGCTGATGCACCCAGTGCAGGTATCTTAAACTATTTTTGCCCGATGGCTCCGGTATAGAAAAAGCTATTATCTTTCCGTTAACTAATCCATTTGGCCAGGTGAAAAGAACGTTTACAGTCATTACCATCCTGATTACCATTTCTCTGATCGGTATCATCCTGATTCAGCTTTCGTGGCTGCAGAATATGATATTGCTTACGCAGGAGCAGATCAAGGAAAAAGTGCAACAGGCAATAGTAAAGGTGGGCGATGATCTGATGCAGTATAAAGGCAACTATACTACCGCTACCCATAAACTCAACAACAGTATTCTTCCGGACGATTTTTCGCTGGAGTTTACCCGGCCCACTACGCTGGGCCGCCGGTTTTCGGCCGCTGAACTGTATGAAAAAATCAAGAGTGCTTTTCGTGCCGTAGACCTGGATAAGGTAGAGTTTGAGTTTGCGCTTACTACCATCAATCCACGTACCCGTATGTGGGATGTGATAGAACGCCAGTCGCAGGGATTCCTGGAAGCCGTAGAAGATTCTGTCAATAATTTTTACCGGGGGTATCAATTACCCGCGCCAACCGGGTCAGCTACCGAAAACCTGGCTCCTGATGAATCTATTTTCATAGTAGCCAAGAATGTGAAGAAAACAGCTATCAAGTCGCTTCGCTGGCGTATTGCTATCGCACTGCTTTTCTCTATTATTATCGTAGTGGCCTTTTACCTGACTGTGCGCACCATGCTGCGGCAGAAAAAACTTGGCGAGATCAAGAATGATTTTATCAACAACATGACGCATGAGTTTAAAACACCTATTGCCACCATATCGCTGGCAGTAGATGCCATGCGTAACGAAAAAGTATTGCAGGACCGGCAAAAGATCAATTACTTCAGTTCTATTATTAAAGAAGAAAACCAGCGAATGAACCGACAGGTAGAAACCATCCTGAAGGCATCGCAACTGGAGAGACAGGAGGTGAATCTAAATCTTGAGCCACTGCATGTACACGACATCATTTCTGCCGTGGTGGATACTTTTCAGCTGCAACTGCAGGAAAAGAATGGTGAGGCGGAGGTTTCACTCGAAGCAACTAATGATCTCATTTCGGCAGATGAAGTGCATTTTTCCAACCTGGTAAATAATCTTATCGATAATGCGGTTAAATATTCAAAAGACAATGTGCCGCTGAATATCCGTATCTCTACCGAGTCGACCAGCAAATTGTTTATAATGCGGGTGCAGGATAATGGTATCGGGATGAGTAAGGAAACGGTGAAAAGAGTGTTTGAGCGCTTCTATCGCGCGCATACGGGCAACCTGCACAATGTAAAAGGATTTGGGCTTGGTCTCAGCTATGTAAAAACCATGGTGCAGGCGCATGGTGGCGAAATCCACGTAGACAGCACACTCGGTAAAGGCAGTGTGTTTACGGTAGAGTTTCCGTTGAAGAAATAAGGTGCGAAGGTTGAAAAGTTTAAAGGTATAAAAGTGTACAGGCTATTTTAGACCTTTAAACTTTTATACTGTTTAATTATAACTGTTTTTGGTTGGCAGTGAATATCCGATCAACGACCTCCCACCCATATCAAACACCCGTCTCCATAGCTTAAAAAACGGAAATCTTTTTCCAGGGCATAGTTATACAGGTCGCGCCAGCCATTTCCGGCGAGGGCGGCTACCAGCAACAGGAGTGTTGATTGGGGCTGATGAAAATTGGTGATCAGTCCACTGATCACGCGCGGTTTATAACCCGGAGCTATCAGTATGCGGGTTTTGGTAATAAGCCTGTCTGTTTCTTTTTGCTGCATCCATTCCAGTAATGCTGTTAATGCTTCTTCTGTACTGAGTCCGGGTTCCGGACGGTCATATACTTCCCATTGCGTGAGTCCATTTTCTGGTGATAACTGGTGCAGTTTCCAGTTCACACCTAACCAGTAAAGCGATTCCAGTGTGCGTAGTGAGGTGGTGCCCACAGCTACAACCGGATCTTCTTTTTTACTGATGAGTTGTTGTAAAAGCTGGCGGTTAACGTCTATAAACTCTGCATGCATTTCGTGGTCGGCCATTTGTGCCGCTTTCACCGGTTGAAAAGTGCCGGCGCCTACATGCAGTGTCAGGTAAGCGCATTCAATTTCTTTTTTCCGCAGTTGCTGAAATACGTTTGGTGTAAAATGAAGGCCGGCGGTGGGTGCGGCAACTGAACCTTCCTGCCGTGCGTATACGGTTTGATAGCGCTCTGTGTCGGTTGCTTCGGGTTTACGTTTAATATAGGGAGGTAACGGTATCGCACCTGCCTGATGCAGCAGTTCTGCAAAACTGAGATGTGTGGGTGTCCAGCTAAGGCCGATTAAAAAATAACCCGGTTTTTTATCGAGGTATACCGCTTCGAGTGAGCCTCCCGCTGATCCGTTCAGGGTGCGCTGCAGCACCTGCCCGGGTTTCCATTTCGATGCTCCGCCTACCATACATTTCCATACTACCCGTTGTGTTTGCTGCATGGCACTGTTAATGTCGCGGTATTGATCGCCGGGTTCGAGACAGAATATTTCGATTACTCCGCCAGTAGGTTTTTGAAAAAGAAGACGCGCTTCTATGACGCGGGTGTCATTGAATACCAGCAATGAGTTTGCCGGAAGATGTGCAGCGATATTGCGGTACTGATCTTCTCCGGTAATACCATTTTTGTAAATCAGGAGTCTGGAGGCATCGCGCTGCTCCAATGGAAAATGAGCAATCCGGTGAGCAGGGAGGTCGTAGCTGAAATCGGTAATAGAAAGTTTACGGGGATGCATAGCTGGCGACTAACTGTCGTCTTTTGTTGAGCCGCAAAGATACTAACGGTTAGCCAGTCTGCGCACCAGTTTGAGCCCGCTCCACAGCTCATTCACTGCACACACTTTTATATCAACCAGCCCTATTGGTAAGGCAAGCTCACGTATAGTGTCTTCCGTGATATCGGTGGGCATACGTGCTGCTTTTTTATACCACGATATCCAGAGTACCAGTTTGGGATTTCTGTCAAATACCGGTTGAAGATGAAACAGGTATTTTTTCAGCTCGGCTTTTTTCTCTACAAAGATGTGTACTACATCCGGTATGGTCTGTGTGCCGCAGGTGGTGGAGGGGCCATCGGGCTGCAGCCAGTTCATGTAACCGGCGGGTGCATGGAAGAGCAGTAGTCGTGTTTCTTTGGTCAGGCCCAGTTTACGGGCCAGCGGGGTGCCTGAGTAGCCAGCCATTTTTCTCTAAATATCGGCCATTTTGATTGGCTGGCTGGCGGGCTGGTCACAAGCAGGGACCCGGAGGTATTCACAAGGTTTTCCACGTATGTGCACCGGTTATCCACCGCAATCCACAGGCTATACAGTAATTTTGATTTTTGCATGCTCTCCCACGGGCTTAAATGCACTACCAGTCTGCATTTCAGGCTACTCAACAGGTGTGGAAAAAATAAAAACCTCGATTTTTGATATCAAAGTGGTAAAAAGTGTTACTTTGTGTCTAGTAGAGTAAATTTTGATTCAATTCCCTGATACTGATGGACTTTCTTGGAGAATACGAGGCAACTCTGGACTTAAAGGGTCGCTTCCTTCTCCCGGCAGGCTTTAAAAAGCAGCTGCCGGAAGAGGAAAGTCTTCGCTTTGTTATTAACAGGGGGTTTGAAAAGTGTTTGACCCTGTACCCTTTGAAGAGCTGGGAGCCACTTTTTGCACGAGTGAAAGCGCTGAATGAGTTTGATCCGAGAGCACGTGAGTTTAAGCGCTGGTTTTTGAATGGGGCCACTTATCTGGAGCCGGATACTGCAGGTCGACTGCTGGTACCGCCAAACCTGAAGGGCCATGCGGATCTGACAAAAGACATCGTGCTGGTGGCCGTGGGCGACAAAATTGAAATCTGGGATAGTAATAAGTACAAACAGTTCTTTGATTCATTCTCACCGGAAGCATTCAGTGACCTGGCCAATGAAGTGATGAATAAGAATCCGGGTATTCCTGGTTTGTCATGAGTAATACCCATGACATAGGATCAGGGGTGCCGGATACGGGGGGCAACGATTATCATGTGCCGGTGCTGTTGCATGAAGCCATTGATGGCCTGGCTATAAAGCCGGGTGGCATTTACGTGGATTGCACATTTGGTGGTGGGGGACATGCGCGGGCGATACTGCAAAAACTGGGACCACAGGGGCGATTGATTGCTTTTGACCAGGATGCAGATGCCCAGCGTAACCTGCCTGCCGATGATCGCTTGCTGTTTATACCGCAGAACTTCAGGCACCTGCAGCGCTTTTTGCGTCTGCACCAGGTGACTGCTGTAGATGGGATCCTTGCCGACCTGGGAGTTAGCAGTCACCAGTTTGATGAAGCAGACCGTGGTTTTTCCACCCGCTTCGACGCTCCCCTGGATATGCGCATGGATCAGCGTCAGACGCGAACAGCTTATGATGTGGTGCAAACCTATACTGAACCACAACTGCATAAGTTGTTTGAGCAGTATGGCGAGGTTACCAATTCAAAAACGCTGGCCAAAACCATCGTTCAGATTCGTGATCAGGTATCATTGCAAACCATCAATGGATTCAAGAATGCACTTCGGGGAGTGGTGAAAGGAAACCCGAATAAGTACTTTGCCCAGGTGTTTCAGGCGTTGCGCATAGAAGTAAATGAGGAGTTGGTTGTATTAACAGAACTGCTGCAGCAAATCCCAAAACTACTGAAGCCCGGTGGCCGGGCCGCTATCATCACCTTTCATTCTCTCGAAGACAGGCTGGTAAAGAATTTCTTCAGACGAGGTTCATTTGATGAGCCCGAAGAGAACCCTTTTTTCAATACCCAACCGGAGAATGAATTGCTGGTAATAACCCGCAAACCGATCAGTGCTGGTGAAGAAGAGTTGAAACGAAATCCCCGGGCCAGGAGTGCAAGGCTTCGGGTGGCAGAAAAAAAATAAGGCCTGCACATTTTCTCCGGAAAACAGAAGGCCTTTATATAATAGAAAGTCTATATCCTGTGAGTTGACCATTGGCGAAAACCACGTGAAAACCAGAAAAAATTGCGGCATGCAGGAAGCAGAAGAAAATGTGAAAGATAATAAGAACGGCATGGATGCTGGCTGGAAAAGATGGCTCAACTATCAATCTGTAGTGCGCCAGGTTCCTTTCTTTCTTTTCCTCACACTGCTGGCCGTAATCTATATCTATAACGGACATCATGCCGATAAAACAGTGCGCCTTATCAGCCGCACAGCCAAAGAGGTAAAAGAACTGCAGTACGAATATAAAACACTGAAAGGCGAGGTGATGTTCCGGAGCAAGCAGAGTGAACTGGCCAAAGCAGTGGAGCCACTGGGACTAAAAGAACTGACAGCTTCACCAGTAGTGCTGGGAGTAACGCAGAAGAAAGAATAATAGAAATGACTTGGACGGTGTTTCGGTATGGCCCCGGCTCTACCAGCGGGGCCTGCGCCGAAACTGATTAATATAAATAAACCAACTGCCAGACTGGACCCTGGCAGACCATCAGGACGGACATTGGAAGTAAGACGTGATATATTATGGCGTGTGTATGTCAGTTTTCTCGGCATGGTTGTGCTGAGTGTGCTGATCCTGGGCAAAGCCTTCTATATCCAGCGCGTGGAAGGTGCTCACTGGCGTACCATGAGCGATAGTCTGCATCAGCATATTGTGGAGTTGGATGCCGAGCGTGGTACCATTTATAGTGAAGATGGACAAATGCTGAGTACTTCTATGCCTCAGTTTGATATCTACCTCGACTTTATGGCCGATGGCCTTCGCGATAAGAACGGAAAAGTATTCAGGGAAAACCTCGACTCCTTCTCGATGGCTTTATCAAAACATTTTGCCGATAAATCAGCTGCTGAGTATAAGACCATGCTCAAAGAAGGTTACAACAAGCGACGCCGTTACTTTCCGCTGAAGAAAAAAATTTCCTTTGAAGACTACAAGGCATTTCGCCAGTTTCCGCTCGTGCGCCTGGGACGCAACAAAAGCGGGGTAATCGTGGAAGAAAGCAGTAAGCGGTTATCTCCCTTCGGTCTCCTGGCCAATCGTACCATCGGACTTTCCCGTGAGCATATTGCCAGCAATGGGAAAACCAAAAAACAGAATGTAGGTCTGGAAATGTCATACGACTCACTGCTTACCGGTGAGAAGGGACAGCGCGTGGTTCGCTTTGCCGCAGCCGGAGCTATTCCGGTAGAAGGTACACAGGTAGAACCCGAAAATGGCAAAGATGTATATACCACACTCGATGTAAACATCCAGGACATTGCAGAAAATGCATTGCTGCGCCAGATGGAATCTACCGAGTCGATCTATGGTACCTGTATTGTGATGGAAACAAAAACAGGTAAGATTAAAGCGATTGCCAACCTGGGCCGCCGGCCCGATGGCAGCTACTGGGAAGACGACAACTATGCCCTTCGCGTGACCGAGCCGGGCTCTACCATCAAACTGGTAACCCTGCTGGCAGTACTCGAAAAAGGTACATCACGTCTCGATGATCTGGTAGAGGTGGGTACTGCGGGATATATGATGGTAGGTCCCCGGAATGTAAATGATGCCGAACGTCAGCCCAAGGCAGTACAAACGGTAAAAGAATGTTTTGCACACAGCTCCAATGTGGGAATGAGTAAGATAGCATATAAAGCTTTCCAGGATCGGCCACAGGAGTTCAGGGAATACCTGCATAAGTATCATATGGACCGTGTATCGCCCATTGATCTTTCAAATATCCCGAAACCGTTGGTGGCGCCGCTTGACAAAAAGAATGGTGGTGTGATGAATATGATCACCATGAGCTTTGGCTACGCGGTGCAGGTAAGCCCGCTGCATACGCTCACACTATATAATGCTATTGCCAATAACGGCCGCATGATGAAGCCATACCTGGTAAACAGTATTAGGCGGGATGGAGTAGTACTGAAGCAATTTGAACCAACGGTGCTGGAAGAAAGTATTGCCAGCGATAAAATAATAAAAGAGGCCCACGAAAGTATGGAAGCTGTGATAACAGAGGGCACAGGCCGGCCGGCATTCAAAGACATGCCCTTTCCGGTAGCAGGCAAAACAGGTACCGCACACGTTGCAGACGGCAACATTAAATATAGTGATGGTATATACCAGGCATCGTTTGTGGGGTATTTCCCGTCAAATGATCCGCAATATAGCTGCATTGTGGTGATCCGCTCCAAGCCGCATGCCGCTGTACACTATGGAGGCTCACTGGCCGGCCCCGTATTTCGCGAAGTGGCCACCAAACTGTATGCTATGTATGTGCAACCAAAAACGCCCATGCAGTATACAGCGCCAAAAGACAGTACCGTGTTTCTCTATGCCGGCAATGCCGCAGATATGAAGCAGGTATATAAAACACTGCAGGTAAATTATACCGATTCAGCTGCTGAGAACAACAACTGGGCTACTGCCTATGCAGTAAACTATCAGCCGGTACTGAAATCGCAGAATATAGGAAAGCAGATAATGCCCAACGTACGGGGTATGGGATTGAAAGATGCGCTTTATCTGCTGGAAAGTATGGGAGCGAAAGTGAGTGTAAAAGGAAAAGGAAAAGTGAATGTGCAGTCGCTGCCTGCAGGTACCGCACTTGCAAAAGGTACGGCCGTGCAACTGGAACTGAATTGATCAACCAACTATAGCAGAGCGAAGTGTTATTACGGGACGTATTATATAAGGTAGCTATCAGGTCTGTATCGGGTTCAACTGAAGTGGATGTAACCGATGTGCAGCTCGATTCCCGTAAAGTGAAGCAGGGTACAGCATTTGTGGCAGTAAAAGGAGTGGCGGCAGATGGACATGCTTTTATAGATAAAGCAGTAGAAGCAGGTGCAATAGCGATAGTGTGTGAACAATTGCCGGCCACGCAGAAAGAAGGAGTGGTATACCTGCAGGTGCAGAACAGCGGTGCGGCCGCAGCCTGGATGGCACACAACCTGTATGGTCAGCCATCAGAAAAGCTGAAGCTGGTTGGGGTGACAGGCACAAACGGAAAGACAACGATTGCCACGTTGCTATATAAGCTCTTTACATCATTGGGATATACCTGCGGACTCATCAGTACGGTAGAAAACAGGATAGGTAATGATACAGTACCTGCCACACATACCACACCTGATGCCGTAAGCCTTAATCAACTGCTGGCACAAATGTTGCAATCCGGCTGCTCACATGTTTTCATGGAAGTAAGCTCGCATGCATTGCACCAGCACCGCGTTACAGGTTTACAATTTGCCGGCGGCATATTCAGCAATATCACACACGACCACCTGGACTATCATAAAACCTTTGATGAATATATAAGGGTTAAAAAAAGTTTCTTCGATAGTCTGCCTTCATCTGCTTTTGCCATCAGCAATGCAGACGACAAACGCGGAGTAGTGATGTTGCAGAATACAGCAGCTCATAAGTATCTCTACAGCCTGCGTACGCTGGCCGAGTTTAAAGGAAAGATTATTGAAAACAGCCTTTCCGGACTGGCCATGACTATTAATGACCAGGAAGTGCATTTTCGCCTCATTGGTGAGTTCAATGCATATAACCTGCTGGCTGTATATGCAGCAGCAACCTGCCTGGGCGAAGAGAAGAGTGAAGTACTGCGCCAGCTGAGTGTACTGACAGGTGCTGAAGGACGGTTTGATTATATCGTATCGCCAAAAGAACGCATCATCGCTATAGTGGATTATGCACATACACCCGATGCCCTGTTGAATGTGCTGGCTACGATCAACAAGCTGAAAAAAGGATATGAGCAGGTGATAGCAGTAGTGGGTTGCGGTGGTGACCGCGATAAAACAAAGAGGCCGGTAATGGCAGCAGCAGCTGTAGAGCATAGCGATAAAGCCATATTTACCAGCGATAATCCGCGATCAGAAGACCCGGCACAGATCATTCGGGATATGGAAGAAGGGTTGCCGGCCGCAGCAAGACGCAAGTATATCGCCATTACCGACAGGCAGGAAGCTATCCGTACCGCTATCAGCCTGGCCAAACCAGACGATATAGTACTCATAGCCGGTAAAGGACATGAGAAATATCAGGAAATAAAAGGAGTAAAACATCATTTTGACGATAAGGAAACCGTGCAGCAGATATTTGATCAATTAGGAAAGTAAACGAATCAGCGAAAGACAATAAACCATTAACCAGCAATATGCTTTATCATTTATTTGATTGGCTCAACAAACAAAACATCGACTTCCCGGGAAGTGAGCTTTACCGCTTCATTTCCTTCAGGGTGTTGCTGGCCGTATTGTTGTCGTTGCTGATTACCCTTATATACGGAAAAAGGCTCATCCGCCTGCTGCAAAGAAAACAGGTTGGCGAGTCGGTACGCGACCTGGGTCTGGCTGGTGAACAACAGAAAAAAGGTACACCCACTATGGGAGGTATCATCATCATCCTGGGTATTGTGGTGCCTACATTGCTCTTTGCCCGGCTGGATACCGTATACGTGCAGCTGATGCTTGTTGCTACCGTGTGGCTTGGTATTATCGGTTTTGTAGACGATTATTTAAAACTGCGGGCCAAGCGGCTGGCACAGGAGCAGGGTGTAGCATATAAAAAAGGAGATAAAGACGGACTGGCAGGCTGGTTCAAGATTCTGGGCCAGGTGGGATTGGGTATTACTGTAGGTGCCGTCCTGATTTTTCATCCCGATGTAAAAATCTGGCGCGAATACCAGGGTACACCCAAGGCAGAAGTCATCACCAAGATGGTAAATGGCAAAGAGAAACACTTTGTAGAAACGAAAGAGCCGGTTACCACCATTCCGTTTGTAAAGAATCATGAATTCAACTATACCAAGCTACTGCCCGAGAGCCTTAGAAAGTATGCATGGGTATTGTATATACTGGTAGTGATTTTTATTATCACGGCTGTATCGAATGGCGCCAATATAACGGATGGGCTCGATGGGCTGGCTACTGGTACTTCGGCATTGATAGGGGTGTGCCTCGGCATTTTTGCCTATGCGAGTGGCAGCTTCGTGTTTGCCGATTATCTCAACATCATGTACATACCCGAGCTGGGTGAGTTGTCGATATTTCTTGCTGCCATGATTGGTGCCTGTGTGGGTTTCTTATGGTACAACTCTTATCCTGCCCAGGTATTTATGGGCGATACGGGTAGCCTTACACTTGGCGGCATCATTGCAGCTATTGCCATCATTGTACACAAAGAATTGCTCATCCCGATTTTCTGCGGTGTATTCCTGGTAGAAAATCTGAGTGTGGTAATACAGGTCACTTATTTCAAGTATACCAAACGAAAATATGGCACGGGTCGCCGGGTTTTCCTGATGAGTCCGTTGCACCATCACTTTCAGAAAAAAGGATATCATGAGGCGAAGATTGTGACACGTTTCTGGATTATGACGGTATTGTTTGTGTTGCTGAGCATAGCTACGTTGAAATTAAGATAACAGAAAGGATAAGATAGTACGAACGGACTTATTGAAAAACCACCCACCCTATTCCACGGATCCGAACCCCGTGATGGTTGTCTCTGATGAATGAATTGTGGTGCATTACCAAATCAATGCTTGTGAAGAACCATTTTCCGTACGCTCATTGAAAAGCTATGGGTAAACGTCTCGTCATATTAGGAGGGGGAGAGAGCGGAGTAGGAGCCGCCCTCCTGGCGCAACAGCAGGGATACAATGTATACCTGGCAGATGAAGGTTCTTTGAAACAGGAATACCGGCAAACGCTGCAGCAGGCCGCGATACACTTCGATGAAGGAAAAGTATCGGCCGATCTGTTGCTGGCTGCCGATGAAGTGATGAAAAGCCCCGGTATACCGGATAAGAATGAATGGGTGAAAAAAATCCGGGCAAAAGACATTCCGGTGATCAGTGAAATAGAACTGGCTTACCGGCACAAAGGCAATAGCCGCATCATCGCTATCACCGGCAGCAATGGAAAGACTACCACTACTGCACTTACCTGGCACATCTGTAAGAAAGGTGGCCTTGATGCAGCCCTGGTAGGTAATATCGGCTACTCATTTGCCAGGCAGGTAGCAGAAGATCCAAAGCCGGTATATGTGGCAGAGATCAGCAGTTTTCAGCTCGACGACATCCATACGTTCCGGCCTGATATTGCGATTCTGACCAACATCACAGAAGATCACCTGGACCGCTACGATTATAAGTTTGAAAACTATATCCGTAGCAAATTCAGGATCACTGACAATCAGCAACCCAGTGATTACTTCATATATAATGCAGACGATGAAGTAACCATGAAGTATATAAAACAATTCGATATACACGCAAACCAACTGCCAATCAGTATGAAAACAGAAACTAAAGGAGCTTTTATCAAAGACGGGGATATGTACGTACGGACAGGAGAAGAATTCACCAGTATGAGTGTATATGATTTTGCCCTTAAAGGGAAACATAACCAATATAATACCATGGCAGCATGTGTGGCTGGATCTACAATGGATATCCGGAAGGAAAAGATCAGGGAAGCCGTGCAGGACTTCCAGAGCCTGGAGCATCGGATGGAGCCTGTGGCTACTGTACGGGGTGTGGAGTTTATTAACGACAGCAAGGCTACCAATGTAAACTCTACCTGGTATGCACTCGAAAGCATGACAAAACCCACAATACTGATCCTGGGTGGTGTAGATAAAGGAAATGATTATTCACTGATTGCTGATCTGGTAAAAGAAAAAGTAAGAGCTATCATTTGCATGGGTACCGACAACCGGAAGATACATGAAGCATTTTCTTCCATCGTCAACCCGATTGTAAATACAGAAAATGCACATGATGCCGTACAGGCTGCTTTCCATTTTGCCAACAAAGGCGATGTGGTATTGCTGAGCCCCGCCTGCGCTTCTTTTGATCTGTTTAAGAACTATGAAGACAGGGGGAATCAGTTTAAGAAAGCAGTAAAAGAGTTGTAAGTGATAAGTAGTAATTGAGGAGAAAGGTAAAAGATAAAGGGTGGAGGGCGGAAAACCTTACACCCTATACC
>JAGODE010000136.1 GCA_017998385.1 Chitinophagaceae bacterium
CACTAGTATATACTGGTATACAATATACGTACTTTATGGTAAACGCCATCACTATTTCTATCTGCGGCGATAGTGCCGGTTCCAGTCGCGGTATTGCCGGTGACTATGATAAGACCTGTTTACATACCGGCGATCGAGGTAGTAACGGTTGCCGTATCCCCTCCAGTAAATATAACCGCCGGGAGCGCGGTAATAATAACGCCCATCGGAATACCGGCTGATGACCAGACCGGGATTATTGCTGATAATCAGGGATACGCTGGTACGTCCGGGCGGAGGTGGGGGATAAGACCGGTACTGACGTCCGGAACTGCAGCTGCTGAATACAACCACTGCTGCCAGTAATAAAACCGCTTGTACAATTTTGAGTTTACTCATAGTTAATGCGTTTATATTAGGACGGCAATGAGTTTTCCAAAAAGTCTTAAACCTTGTTAATATGCGTCGTTTTTTCACAATCTTAACAGCTTTATTTATCGTGCAGCAGGGAATGACCCAAACTGCCGAAGACTCTGTAAAAGCAGTCGTCAATTCACTTTTTAAAGGCATGCTGGAGTCCGATGCATCACTGATTCAGGGTGCCTTTGCAGACAGCGCCATTCTGCAGACATTCAGCCGTACCAAAGAAGGGAAAACGATTATTATAAACGAACAGGTGAGCGAATTTGCCAGCTCCATAAGCAAATTAAAGAAAGGAGCTGCCGATGAAAGGATCAGTTTTGAAACCATTCGTATAGACGGTCCGCTTGCAATCGTATGGACGCCCTACAACTTTTACTACAATGGCCAGTTCAGCCACTGCGGTGTAAACTCCTTTCAGCTCGTACGTATTGATGGAAAATGGAAAATCCAGTACCTCATAGATACACGCCGCAAAGCAGGATGTACTCCCTGATAAATGGAATGCCTATTTCTTTAGCCGGTACTTTTTGTTAACCTTGGGGTTCTCAAAGTAATCATTCAGCTCGGCCTCCGACATATTGTTGGCAATCTCCAGCGGCACATCGATCAGTTGCATCTGGCTCTGCTTAAGCTCATCTTTGAGTTTATTGGTTTTGGTAACAATTGCCGGATCCTTTTCGCCAATCAGGGCGTAGTCAAACAACATATAGTTGAGCCGTTTGATTGAGTTGCGAATCAGCGAAGCCTGATTTTGCTCCACATTCTTGTTGGGAGCAGTGGCTTCCTTAACCGGTACCAGGGCTACACCCACACTGGGCAATATCTTGCCTGCGGTCTGCGACGATTCACCACCTGCCGTAGAAAGAATGGTTCCGGAGAGGGCCGCAGAAGCAGAAGTAAGATCAAAAGTTGTTCGGGTACTTTTTGTTTTCCGCAAACCCTTGTCGATCATAAGAAATGAATATTTCAGCTGATTTACGTACACCTTGATGTTACTAACCACCAGGTCATATTCTTTTTTGGCCTGCGGATAATTGAGCGCGTCCTTAACCACAATGCGCACATAAGCCGTATCTCTCACTTTAAACCGGGAAGAGCCAATAAAACTGAGGTTAAGTATTTTCACTTTGGCTGAGTCGGTTTCTTTTACGAAATCAAAAGGTGGTGTCCACACAAAATCATCATCACACTGTTTGACCATTTTAAAATCGTGAATGGGAATATTGCTGGCAAAGAGAATGTCTTCAATAGGGAAGTTTCCTGCTTCGCACTGTACTTTAAAAGAAACCATCTCGCCTTCGTCTACCACCAGTGTACCTGCCACCGAAGGCTTTACCCTGGGCATAATGATGTCTGTATTGTAAAAGACGAGGGTAAAACTGGTATCAACCCGTTCTTTAGGGTCGGACAGGTTCTGTACACCCAGTTTTACAGAATACTCCACATCATATTTCAGCTTACCCGACATGAAAAAGGACTTCTCAGCCTTAAACGTAAGCGTGCCATTGTCTTTATTGATCTTAAGACCTACAGGAGAATTTTTGAGATACCAGTAATACTTGGTCTCGTCTTTATTAATAGCCAACTGGTAACTGAGCACTGAATCAACATGCAGGGTGATATAGGGATTCAGGTTAATAATCCGAAGGGTACTATCAATAACCACTGGTGGGTGGGTAGGAGGAACAGTGTCTTTTGTTACTTCCTGCGCCTGTACCGTACAGGCTGCCAACACTACTAGCACTACAAGAGCCAAAATCTTTCTGAACATGTCTTTGGGGTTGGTAAAAAGTCCGCTAAAATACCTCATTTTCTGCAAAGCAGCTGAACCAAAAAGAGTTGCAGTAAAAAACCCCGTCGTTGAAACGACAGGGTGTAAACCAAAACCAACTGCTTATGAGAAAGACTGTTATAATTCGTTTACTGAATACTGATTTCTTTTGCTGTTTGTTTGACTTCCGCTTTCTTCGGAAGGTTTAATGCCAGTACACCATTTGTGTATTTGGCTTCAATACCAGCAGTTTCAATTTTTTCGTCGAGTGTAAAAGATCTTTTTACTGACCGGAATGCATACTCACGGCGCAATTCACGGGTCTTGTTCTCCACATTCTCTTCTTTTTTCTCTTCTTGCTGATGCTGGGCGGAGATCGTAAGCACATTATCTTCCACAGTCACTTTAAAATCTCCTTTGTCAAAACCCGGTGCCACCAGCTCTACTGAATAAGCTCCATCAGTTTCTTTAATATTTACCGGAGCAAAGCCGTTTACCTGATGACCGTTATTCTTCTGATAGACGGGAAAGCCAGTAAAAAAGTCATCAAACAAATTGTTAAAGCCTGCTTCAAAAGGGCGGCGGTTGAATTTTACCATTGTCATAATCCTGTTATTTAAGGTTTTTAAATGCTTAAGTACATTCTCCTCTTTTCAAACCATGTACCAGCAGCCAAAACCAGCTTTTTTGCTGCCATTTTCACTCAAACAGGTTTGCCGAAACGACAAAACGTCTTGCGAACGCACCTTAATCGGCCATAATGTCATTTTAATAAAACCGCTCAACTTTTTCAGTAGTTTTGCGTTGCATTCTTAAACACATTTATAATATGTATCCACAGCAAATAGTGGTTCCTATGAAAGAGGAACTGACCGACAACGGTTTTTCTGAATTACTAACCTCAGAAGACGTTGATAATCAACTTAAAAAAGAAGGAACAACGCTGGTAATGATCAATTCCGTATGCGGTTGTTCGGCTGGTAGCGCCCGTCCGGGTGTGTTAATGGCGGTTTTTAACGCCAAACAAAAACCCGATTTTCTGACCACTACCTTTGCCGGTTTTGATATGGAGGCGGTAGCACGTCTGCGTGAGCACCTGCTTCCTTATCCCCCCTCATCACCAGCCATTGCACTTTTTAAAAATGGCGAACTGGTTCATTTCATCGAACGTCATCAGATTGAAGGCCGTCCTGCACAGATGATTGCGCACAACCTGATCGGCGCATTTGAAGAACATTGCACCAACTAAGTAGCATTTAGCTCATTTATATAAAAATACCTTCCCTGCCGGAAGGTATTTTTTATTTTACCACATCCTGAATTTCGATTGTATATTCGCCAGCTTAAAACAACCATTGGTCCATGTATCCCAACCTATATTTTGCTTTCCATGATTTGTTTGGTGTAGAGTGGAAAGTACTCCGTTTTGTGAACTCGTTTGGTTTCTTTGTGGCCATCTCGTTTATTCTGGCAGCAATAGTGCTTTCTGCAGAGTTGAAACGGAAAAGCAGCCAGGGATTGCTGCAACCAACAGAAATGCAGATGATGGTAGGGCAACCCGCTACAGCTGTAGAACTCATTCTCAATTTCCTGCTTGGTTTTTTACTGGGATATAAGATTATCGGCCTGTTCATCATGGACAATTCGGCTACAGAAGATCCGCAAAGTTTTATTTTTTCCGGTATCGGAAGCTGGCCGGCAGGCATCGGCCTGGGTTTATTATTTGCCGGCCTGAAATGGTACGATAAGAATAAGCAGAAACTCGCTAAACCCGAAAAACGTACGGTGCGCATTTGGCCCCAGGACAGGGTGGGGGAAATGACCATACTGGCCTTGATATTTGGCCTGGCAGGAGCCAAACTGTTCGACATCTTTGAAAACTGGAGCGATTTTCTGAAAAATCCGTCCTCCTATCTTTTCTCGCCCGCCGGTCTTACTTTTTATGGCGGTCTTATTTGTGCCGCCATTGCCATATGGCTGTATGCCCGTAAACACAAGATTGGTTTCTGGCATCTGAATGATGCCGCAGCCCCTGCGCTGATGCTTGCGTATGGCGTGGGACGTATCGGCTGCCAGGTAGCAGGCGATGGCGACTGGGGAATAGAAAATCTAAATCCCAAACCATTTTCGTGGCTGCCAGACTGGATGTGGTCCTATACTTATCCGCACAACGTCAACGAATCTGGCTCGCCTATTCCCGGCTGTGTAGGTAAATACTGTAACGAGCTGAGTGTACCCGTTTATCCCACTCCTTTTTATGAAGTGATCATGGGATTACTGCTGTTTGCCCTGCTCTGGTCATTGCGCAAACGACTGAAAGTGCCCGGTACTCTTTTTGCCATTTATTTGATGGTCAATGGACTGGAACGCTTTCTTATAGAAAAAATAAGAGTAAATACCCGGCTGTCCATTTTTGGATTTCATCCTACACAGGCCGAAGTCATTTCAACCCTTTTATTCCTTTCCGGCCTGGGCCTCTGGATTTACCTGAACAGGCGGGCAAGGCAGACGAAATCCACAATCTGATCACTACTTGTTTTGATTTATCGAAAAAAGAGACGCTGGTCTGTAATTCAGTCCCAGTCTGCATTAGCGCCGACAGAGGCGTTTTCTGACAACGTCTGTTGAGGCCGGGGCGCGAAGAATTATGCACAAAAGCTATGAGATTCAGCCTGCGTGACGTATTTTTGCAGACGGACTTGGACGGTTTTCAAAATTCTACTCATTTGCAACTTACTGCAAACAAAGACTGTCTACTATTTGTTGTTCTTATTAAATTGATGAATCATTATGAGGCAGCTAAAAATTGCTACCCAGATTACCAACAGGGACTCCCAGGCAGTCGAAAAGTACTTGCAGGAAATTTCTAAAATTTCCATGATCACTCCTGAAGAGGAGACGACACTGGCCCAACGGATTAAAATGGGTGACCAAAAAGCACTGGACAAACTGGTACAGGCTAACCTGCGTTTCGTGGTATCTGTTGCTAAACAATACCAGCACCAGGGTTTATCACTGAGTGACCTGATCAATGAAGGTAACCTCGGTCTGATCAAGGCTGCCCAGCGCTTCGATGAAACCAAAGGTTTCAAATTCATTTCTTACGCCGTATGGTGGATCCGTCAGTCGATTCTGCAGGCTTTGGCCGAGCAGGGCCGTCTGGTTCGTTTGCCCCAGAATAAAATCGGTACTTACAACAAAGCCAACAAAGCCTACATGGCATTTGAGCAGGAGCATGAGCGGGAACCTTCTACAGAGGAACTGGCTGAGCTGCTTGAAATGAGCGAGACAGAGATCAACAATATCTTCCAGAGCAATACCCGCCATACTTCACTGGATGCCCCCGTGCACGAAGCTGAAGATGTGGCTATGGGCGACCTGCTGGAAGGTTCTGACGACACAGATGATGATGTAATGAAAGACTCTCTCCGCAACGAAATCCGCCGGGTACTGAAATCACTCAGCCCGCGTGAAGCAGAGATCGTAAATGCTTACTTTGGCCTGGATGGTGAGCAGGGCGTGACCATCGAGCAGATTGGTCAGAAATACGACCTTACCAAAGAGCGTATCCGCCAGATCAAGGAAAGAGCGATCAAACGTTTACAAAAAGCCCGGTACAGCAGCGCACTCAAAGCGTACCTGGGTTAAAATAGCAGCCTCTTTTTCGCCCCCGGGCGGGAAAGAAAATTGGTGGGTTTAATTACAGAAACAGCTCCCGTCTTATTGACTGGAGCTGTTTTATTTTGGTAAAAGGGAAAGGGTTAAAGGCAAAAGTCCCCCCGTAGAGTTTCCATCTTTTACCATCTACCTTCCACCTTTTACCTTTTGCAAAATTCTTAATTCTTCAAATAACGAAACGTTTAACTTTGAAAACTGAAAGTTCCAGCGGAGATTGAACAATCTCCCGTTTTTCTTGTTGTATGATCTTTCTCCGAAACGGAACCAACGAAACTTGCCATCGTACGTAAGTCAATTTTGTTTATGTTGAAAGTAACTATGCCAGCTACAGGTAAACGTATGCCTGTGTATGTGCTCTCTGTTCTTACTCTTCTTACTTCTTATACCTCCCGGGCACAGACGGCTTCTGACAGTCTGCTGACACAGGCCAGCCTGCCTGCGGTGATTCAGTATGCACTCAAACATCAGCCAGCCGTACAACAGGCCGGTATAGATGAAAAGACTACTGAATTACAGATAAAGTCAAAACTGGCCGATTGGTATCCCCAGCTGAATCTGAACTATCTGTATCAGCACAACTTTCAGGTGCAAACCAGTGTGATTGGCGGCAACCCCGTACGTCTGGGCGTGAATAATACCTCCGCTATCCAGTTTTCAGCCACACAGGCTTTGTTTAACCGCGATGTATTGCTGGCCAGCCGCACCAAAGGCGATGTACGGATGCAGGCAAAGCAGCTCACCGAATCGGCCCGTATTAATGTGGCCTCCAGTGTTTCAAAAGCATTTTACGATGTACTGGCCACGCAACAGCAGATACGCGTGGCAGAAGAAAATATCCTGCGGCTGGAACGCAGTCTCAAAGACGCCCGGGCCGCCTACGATGCAGGAGTGGCGGATAAAACGGATTACAAACGTGCTACCATCGCCCTCAACAATGCCAAAGCTACCCGCATGGCGAATGCCGAAGGACTTAATGCCAAACTCATTTACCTGAAAACCCTGATGAATTATCCATCGGCTGCCGAACTGCCTGTCGAATACGATAGCCTCGCACTGGAAAATGAGGTTTATCTTGATACACTGGCTCCGGCCGACTATAGCCGCCGCATAGAATATCAGACCCTGCAGACACAATTGCGCCTGCAGAAAGCAAATCTGCAATACAACAAATGGAGCTTTATACCTACGCTTTCGGCCAATGCAGGTTACAACCTCAACTTTCTCAACAATGATTTTGGTAAACTGTACAGCCAGAATTTTCCCAATTCCTTTGCCGGACTTACGTTGTCATTCCCCATTTTTCAGGGAGGCAAGCGTAAATATAATATCCAGCAGGCGGAGTGGCAGGTACGGCGCACTGAACTGGAACTGACCAAACTCAACAATTCTATTGCTGCTGAATACTCAGCCGCGCTCGCTTCCTATCGGGCCAGTAAAGCCACCTATGAAGCCTTGCGCGAAAATATGCTGCTGGCAAAAGAAGTATATGACGTGATCAATCTGCAATACCGGTCCGGCATAAAAACCTATCTCGAAGTGATTACTGCAGAAACGGATTTGCGTACGGCACAGATCAATTATTACAACGCATTATACCAGGTATTGAGCAGCAAGATCGATGTGCAGGTGAGCCTGGGTAACTTAACTTTTTAACACGAACTGAATTCTCTATTTACAAAGCAATATGTATATGCTAAACAGGAATTTTTACTTCATCACTGCAATTTCTTTAATGGTTCTGCTGAGCGCCTGTGGCGGCAAGCAGCAACCCGCTCAGCAGGGCCCTCCGCCTGCTGTGCCTGTAACGGTGGCCGAAGTGGTATCATCCGAAGCACCTTACCACGATGAATACCCGGGTACTGTGGTTGCACTTAACCAAACCGAAATACGTGCGCAGGTCACTGGCTATATTACGGGTATCCATTTTCAGGATGGAGCCACTGTAACAAAGGGACAACGTCTTTACAGCATCGACCAGCAACTATATGGTGCCAATTATCAGCAGGCACTGGCTAACCTGCAGGTGCAGGAGACCAATCTGCTGAAAGCACAGAAAGATGCTGACCGCTATCATGAACTCGATAAGCAGGATGCCATCGCCAAACAACAGGTAGACTATGCCGATGCAGCCCTTGAAGCGGCCCGCAAGCAGGTAGACGCTGCAAAAGCCAATGTAAATGCAGTAAAAGCCAACCTGGGTTTTGCTACTATCACAGCTCCGTTTACCGGTACAATCGGCATCTCACAGGTGCGCATGGGTACAAGCGTGGTAGCCGGACAAACAGTACTGAATACCGTATCAACAGATGATCCCATCGCCGTTGATTTTACAGTAGACCAGAAAGAACTGTATCGCTTCAATCAATTGCTCACAAATGGCAGCAAAGGAGCGGATTCTACTTTCAGCATAGCTTTTGGAAAAGAAGTTTATCCGGCCAATGGCAAACTCCTGTTGCTGGATCGTGCAGTTGACCCGCAAACAGGTACCATCCGTGCCAGGCTGAGTTTTCCCAACGGCAAAAAACTGCTGAAGGCAGGTATGAGCACAACGGTACGCATACTCAACAATGGAGGCCAGCAGTCTGTGACCATTCCTTACAAAGCAGTAACAGAGCAACTGGGGGAATTTTTTGTATATGTTGTCGGCGACAGCAGCAAGGTATCTCAGCGTAAGGTTGTACTGGGCAAACAGATCGGAACAAATATCATAGTACGGGATGGTGTGCAGACCGGCGAGAAGATAGTAGTAGAAGGTATACAAAACCTGCGCGAAGGTGCCGTTATCAGCACCGGCGGTCCGGGTGCTGCCGGTGGTGCTGCAAAGAAATAAAATATTCCATGCTATTTGTACAGCTGTCGCTGACATAAGACAGTACTTTATCAGAATACTCATCAGATTAATAGCGTAGTAGAAAATGATAGCAGAAACTTTTATAAAAAGACCGGTAACCGCCATTGTAATCTCCATTGTGCTGGTATTGGTTGGTATTATATCACTCATCAACCTGCCGGTAGCGCAGTATCCGGATATCTCACCACCCACGGTGTCGATCGCCGGTAATTTTACTGGTGCCGATGCCCAAACGGTAGAGCAAACCACTACCACTGCCATCGAAACACAGGTAAACGGTACACCCGGTATGACCTATATGAGCTCAAACAGTACCAGCAGTGGTCAGAGCAGCATCACGGTCAACTTTGAAGTAGGCACCGATATCAATATCGCCACCCTCGATGTACAGAACCGGGTTAGTGTGGCCGAACCCTCCCTGCCCGATGCCGTGAAACGCCTGGGACTGACCGTACGTAAACGGAACCCCAGTATCATGATGGCCCTGGCCTTTTATTCACCCAATGGCACACACGACATCACCTTTATAGGCAACTATGTAAACCTGTATGTAAAGGACGCCCTGTTGCGGGTAAAAGGTGTGGGTGATATCTTCTCGCGTGCGGATGACTTCAGTATGCGCATCTGGTTAAATCCCGAAAAACTCGCAGCGCTGGGTATGACACCTGCCGAAGTAAATGCAGCCCTGCAGGAACAGAACCTGCAAATTGCCGCAGGTACCGTAGGTGGCAACCCGCAGTCCAAAGCCCAAACGTTTGAATACAGCATCCTGACCAATAGCCGCATCAGCACCAAAGAGCAGTTTGAAAATATCATTGTACGCACACGCCCTTCTGATGGCAATATTGTTTACCTCAAAGATGTGGCCCGTGTGGAACTAGGCAAATTTGATTATACCGCCAACGCTTTTGTAAACGGTAAGCCCGCCGCCTTTGTACTCATTTACCAGGCTCCCGGTGCCAATGCCCTGGATACCTACGAAGGCATCAAAAAGGCTCTTGCCGAAATGAAAAAGACTTTCCCCAAAGATGTAGACTACCTGGTACCGCTTGAAACAGCTACTGTGGTGCAGGTTTCTATCAATGAAGTGGTGCATACCCTGGTGGAAGCGCTGATACTGGTGGTACTCGTGGTATTTCTTTTCCTGCAAAACTGGAGAGCCACACTCATTCCCGTACTGGCCATTCCGGTATCACTGATTGGCACATTCATCCTTTTCAGTTCACTCGGATTTACTATCAATACCCTTACGCTTTTTGCCTTTGTACTCGCAATTGGTATTGTGGTGGACGATGCCATTGTGGTAGTAGAAGCGGTACAGCATAATATTGACCACGAAAAAATGTCGCCGAGGGAGGCTACCCGCAAAGCCATGAAAGATATATCGGGGCCGGTAATCGCCATTGCCCTGATTCTGGCCGCGGTATTTGTACCGGTTGGATTTATTCCCGGCATAGTGGGACGACTGTATCAGCAATTTGCGATCACCATCGCTGTATCGGTCATCATCTCGGCTTTTGTGGCACTCTCGCTTACACCAGCTCTGTGTACGATTATGCTCAAGCCATCGAAAGAAGAAGGCGCCAAACTCAATCTGCTGGAGCGCTTTTTTGCCTGGTTCAACCGTGGCTTCAACCGCCTTACCAATGGGTATACCAAAGGTGTGGCAGGCTGGATCCGTCGCACACCTTATGTACTGGTGATGATGGTGGCACTGTTTGTAGGATTGACTTTCCTTTTCAAAAATAAACCCAGCGGCTTTATCCCCACAGAAGATGAAGGCCGTTTGTTTGTGACCTATGAAATGGCAGAAGCCAGCTCCACCAATCGCAGTATCGACATGTTGAAAACGATTATGGCCCGCGTGCAGTCATTACCCGAAGTAAATGTGGTAGGCGGACTGGCCGGTCTAAATATCATCAGCTTCTCCAACAAATCAAACGTGGGCACCATGTTTGTGAATCTCAAACCATGGGATGACCGCAAAGGCAAGGAGCACCATGTGCAATCGGTGATTGCGAAGATCAGAGCCATTACAGCAGATATAAAGGAAGCGCGTGTAATGCCGATTGCACCACCTGCTATTCCCGGCCTCGGCGCCACATCGGGCTTCACCTTCGAATTGCAGCAAACAGCGAGCACAGACAATATTCAGCAGTTTGAAGCAGTGGCACGTGATTTCCTGATGAAACTCAACCAACGTCCGGAGATCGGAATGGCTTATAGCTTTTTCAATGCACGCACACCGGGTTACCAGGTAGACGTGAATAAAGAGCAGGCCAAAAAACTGGGTGTATCTGTTGCAGATGTATACAGCACGCTCAGCAATTTCCTCGGCAGCAGTTACGTCAACGACTTCAATCTGTATGGCCGCAACTTCCGTGTAATGACGCAGGCCGATAGCAGCTTCCGCGGATCGCTGCAGGATATCGAAAAATTCTATGTACGCAACAGCCAGGGTAATATGATTCCGCTGAGTGCGCTCATCAATACCAAAGTGATCGAGACGCCTTCCGTAATCTCACACTACAACATCTATCGAACCATCGAGATCAATGGTTCGCCCAAAGACGGATACAGCAGTGGTCAGGCCATTGAAGCCCTGAAAGAAGTGGCCAAAACACTTCCGGCAGGTTATGGATACGAGTTTTCGGGTATGAGCCGTGAGGAAATTGCTGCAGGCAACCAGCAGACAACCATTTTTGCCATATCGCTGGTATTTGTGTTTCTGTTTCTGGCAGCGCTGTACGAAAGCTGGTCGGTGCCTTTCTCGGTATTGTTTGCGGTGCCAATCGGCGCGTTTGGTTCTATTCTTACCCTTACATTCATTCCCAGTCTCAGCAATAATATTTATGCCCAGATTGGTCTTATCACCCTGATTGGTCTGGCAGCTAAAAACGCCATCCTGATTGTGGAGTTTGCCAAAGAGCGGGTAGACCGGGGTATTGATATTGCCCATGCCACGCTGCAGGCCGTACGCCTGCGTTTGCGCCCCATTGTCATGACCTCACTGGCCTTTATCCTGGGTGTTTTACCCCTGGCCTTCGCCAGCGGTGCTGCTGCCGAAAGCCGCAAGACCATCGGATGGACTGTATTTGGCGGTATGATCGCTGCTACCACACTGGCCATCTTTGTGGTACCCGTATTATTTGTGCTGATCACACGCCTTTCGTATGGCAAGAAACTGAAACGCCTGCAGGAAGAGCAACGTAAAGAAGCCGAAATAGATAAGGCCATCATTGACCAGCGCCTGGGGTAATAATCAAGCATTTTCTTAAGATAGCCCGCATGCATCAGCATGCGGGCTTTTTCCTTAACAGGTTGTCAACAGGTGTCAACAAGGTGTTTTGGCATTTTGAGCAAATAAACTTTCTTTTGCAGTTATTGTTTTATTAGGGAATAGTTAGAATATGTCAGTCGAAACAATTGAAAAAGTATCCTTGTTGATCATAGGCAGTGGACCTGCCGGATATACAGCCGCCATTTATGCCTCCCGCGCCAATCTGAAACCTGTTTTATACCAGGGCATTCAGCCAGGCGGTCAGCTTACCATAACAACCGAAGTCGAAAACTATCCTGGCTATGCCGATGGTGTACAGGGGCCTGAGATGATGGTTGATTTTGAAAAACAGGCCAAACGTATGGGTGCCGATATCCGCTTTGGACTGGCTACCCAGGTTGATTTCAGC
>JAGODE010000402.1 GCA_017998385.1 Chitinophagaceae bacterium
TTCCTGATCCGCAGCATCGGGAACGGTAAGCCCGATACCGTTCTTACCCAGCAATTCGGGATAAAATGCGGCATTCATGGTATAACGGGTGCCCAACAGCAACACATGTTTTACCTCTTGCGCCCGGATGGCAGCAGCCGTCACATCCGCTATATGAATGACAGGAATAGCTATCTGTGCCTGAATTTCAGGCGCGATCACATGCATGGTATTGGCACACAGTAAAATACAGGAAGCCCCGGCCTGTTCAGCCTTGCGGGCTGCATCCCCAATAATCTGCGCTATTTCGTCCCATTTGCCCGCTTTAGTCAGCGGCACTATTTCCCCATAATCTACTGAATGCAGAATCAGTTTGGCCGCATGCATGCCCCCCAACCGCTCATTTACAAGCTGGTTGATGATCCGATAGTAATCGATGGTTGACAACCAGGTGGTGCCACCAATAAGTCCAATGGTTTTCATGCTGCAAAAATAGATATTACCGCGGCTTACCGGCAAATTTCCGGGCAATCCCCGCCCCGCCAGTTCTGTAAATGCATGATTTTTTTGTGCGGTGGAGCAACTTTTCTGAACTTTATACCGCTTAGTTCCTTATACCTTACATCAATACCATAACAATGAAAGCATTGAAACTATTACCAACAGCAGCACTGGCTGCCTTATTGCTGACTGCCTGCAACAATGAGCCGGCCAAAGAAGAACCTAAAGCAGCACCCACCGTGACCACCCCCGCTATCAAAGAAGATAATGTAAGCTACACCGGCGGAGGTATTTCTATGAACGGATTTGTGGTATATGATGAAAACAAACAGGGACCACGCCCCGCAGTAATTGTAATACCCGAATGGTGGGGACTGAATGATTATGCTAAAAGCCGGGCACGCTCACTGGCCGACCTGGGTTATATAGCCATGGCCATTGACCTCTATGGCAACGGAAAGACTGCCGACAACCCCGATTCAGCCGGCAAATATGCCATACCCTTTTACAAAGATCCCATCATGATGCAGACACGCTTTGATGCAGCGCTGGCAAAACTGAAAAGCTATGCCCAGACCGACAGCACTCGCATTGCAGCTATCGGTTATTGCTTTGGTGGCGCACAGGTACTGAACCTGGCCCGCCTGGGCGAAAACCTCAAAGGGGTGGTTAGCTTTCACGGCAACCTGCTGGGTGTACCCCTCGATGCCAGTAAGCTGAAAGCAGATATCCTGGTTTGCCATGGCAATGCTGATCCATTTGTACCTAATACAGAAGTGGAAAAATTCAAAAAAGAAATGGATGCCTCCGGCAAAAGCTATACGTTCAAAGGCTATGACGGTGCCACCCATGCATTCACCAATCCCAATGCGACTGCGATGGGTGAAAAATTCAAAATGCCTATTAAATATGACGCCGCTGCAGATACAGCATCCTGGAATGAGATGAAGGTGTTTCTCGAAAAGGTATTTAAATAATAAGTAGTAAGTTTTACGTAGAGGGCAGAAGGTATAGGAATATAGCTTCTGCCCTTTTACTTTAAGAATGTGCTGATGTGCTAATGTGCTGATGTGCTAATATGCCTCGCCTTTATACCTTTAAACTTTTAAACCTTTTATACCCTTCACCATTAACCTTTCTTTTGCCTTTTTCCTTCTACCTTTCACCCTTATCCCACGCCATGAAAAAAGTCTTCCTCACCTGCCTTGCCTGTTATATCGCTATTGCCTCCTTTTCCCAAAAAGAAGCGGCGCTGATCGACTCAGTTATGCAGGTAGCCCTGAAACGGGGTATTTTCAACGGCAATATCATAGTAGCCCAAAAGGGAAAAATCATATACCAGCAATCGTTGGGATCGGCCGATGGCAGCGACAACAACCTGCTTACCCCGGAGCTTCGCTTTGACGTGGGTTCAGTAAGTAAGGAATTTAATGGCACCGCCATCATGATCCTGAAAGAGCAGGGCAAACTCTCGCTCGACAACACCCTCTCAACCTATTTTCCCGAATTCCCTTCCTGGGCTAAACAGATCAAAGTCCGTCACCTCATCAACTATACCAGTGGCCTGCCCATATTAACACCCGGCAATACCGACTCAGCTATTTATTCCAGCCTGCTCGCATTGAAAAATCTGGCTTTTGAGCCTGGCTCCGGTTACATCTACAACCATGTGAACGTATACCTGCAAATGCGGATCATCGAAAAAGTTAGCGGGCAGTCCTATGCTGCATTCATCCAGCAACATATACTCACGCCCGCGGGCATGACGCAAACCCGGATCGACTACCCTACTAACGCTCCCGGCATGGCCATTGCCTTCGACAACGAACGGCGTATTACGCCTTACGGACAGAATATGACCGGATGGGTACGCCTGCCAATCGGTGACTTTTACAAATGGACAGAAGCCCTGCATCAGTACCGAATCATTTCCCCTGAGTCTTTTGCTGAACTGGCCGCCAACTTCCCCGGCGGCGAAAGCAGCCTGGGCACTACAGGTTTTGAAAACGGTAAGCTGATCTGGCATCAGCATCAGGGATCCAATAGCAACTACGAAGCCGTACTATACAGTTATTTCCCCGATCAGGTAACCATCCTGATGATGACCAATAACCAGCAGATGAAAGTGCTGCCCCTGAAATCGGCCATACTTAACATTTTACAGCATAAACCATTTACAGTCCCCAAACGCTCGCTCTACCTGGCTATACGCGACAAAATACTGGCCAACGCAGATACCGGCATCGCTTATTATCTGCAATTGCGCATTTCGCATCGTGATACCTACGACTTCAGTTTTGAAATCGGCGATCTCATCAGCACCGGTAAATACCTGCAGCGCAGAAGCCGGTATGACGATGCCATACACCTATTCAAAATGGCTGTACAACTGGAAGGCAAACCGGCCGACTTCTCATACGGCTATGAACTGATCGGAGAATGCTACCGACTGAAAGGCGATAAAAAACTGGCCCTGGAATATTACCGTAAAGCAGTGGAAAAAAATCCGGACAACAAAAATGCGGCTAATATGATTGAGCAGATGAAAGAGTAATGTGCTAATGTGCTAATGTGCCAGTATGCTAATGAGGTAACCAAATCTTTGCGCCCTTACTCTGCTTTGCGTTCTTTACGATTTGAAAATGGAGGGAGGGTGAATGTGCTGATGTGCCAGTGTGCTGATGGGGTAATAAAATCTTTGCGTCCTTACTCGGCTTTGTGTTCTTTGCGATTTGAAAATGGAGGGGGTGAGTGTGTTGTTATGCGAGTGTGTGGTTGGGGTAAAAAAAAATCTG
>JAGODE010000137.1 GCA_017998385.1 Chitinophagaceae bacterium
GGCTACAATGGCTGTCTTTTCTTCATTCTTTTTTTTGTTTGAGTTGAGTACAGCGCCTACCAGGGCAAATGCACCTGCCAGTACAACGATGGTGATCAGCGCTCGTACGATTGACTTCTTTTTCATATCCGGTGTTACTGATTTAAGAGTGTTTTTAATTTTCCCTGCGCTTTGATCAGCTGTATTTCGGCCAGCTTGTAATCCAGTAAGGCAGCAGAATGGTTATTATTGGCTTCTGTAAGTGAGGTCTCGGCATCCAGCAGGTCGGTCAGTGGTGCCAGGCCGTTGTTGTAATTATTCTTTGTATTGTCAAATACTTTTTGTGCCAGCGCCACATTATCCTGCTGATTATTGAGAATGATGAGGCTGTTGCGCAGCTGGGTTTTGGCGTTTTCGTATTGAAGATTGAGCGAAAGATTGGTTTGCGCCACATCCTCCTGCAGTTTCCGTATTTCCACATCGGCCTGGCGTACACGTGCACGCGTGGCAAATCCATTGAAGATGGGAATACGGAGACTGAGTCCTACCGAAGCATAATCGAACCAGTTTACGCCCTGGCTTTTGCTCCACGGAAATTTATTACCCAGTCCCTGATACCCATAGTTGCCATTCAGTGAAAGTGTGGGAAAATTCTCCGCTTTGTATGATTCCTTCTGGTAATGCAGCAATGTTTCCTGTTGCTTCAATAGCCGGAGCTCTGTACGGCCACTCATGTCAGGACTGTCTGTGCCTGGTATAGCCTGCAACTGAATGTTGCTAAAATCAACCGGCGGCAGGCTGATGGCTGCCTGAATAGACATGCCCATGGCAAACTTGAGCTGGTTTTCCAGCTGTGACACTGCGTTGATCAGTTGCTGACGCTGGGTTTGCAGGTTTGAGAGGCTCACGGCGATGCGATCCACATCGATCTCCCGGGCAAGCCCGTTGGCATACTGTCCTTTGATAATCGACTGTACACGGGTTGTATTGATGATGGTGCTGTCCAGAACACCAACTTTATGACGTTGCACCAGTACCTGGTAGTAAGCCGTAGCCACCTGCTCTATCAACTGCTCGTCCGTAAGCTGGGCATTGATCTGATAATACTCCTGTGTAGATTTAGCCGCTTTAAGGCCGGTAAATACACTTTTGTCAAAAAGGTTCTGCGAGAGAGAAACACTGGCACCCGAATTCCATTTTTGTCCAAAAGCTACCAGCAGGGTTTGTCCGGGTTGTCCGGCCAGTTCACCGGGCAATGCGGTCAGTTGCAGGATAGGATTGTAGGTAAGACTACCGTTGGCGGTTACCGTAGGCAGAGCTCGAGCTCTTACTTCATCAATTTTGTAATTGCCATTTTCCATTTCCAACCGGGCTTTACGGGCGGCCTGGCTGGCTTTGAGGGTATACTCCAGGGCCTCTTTGAGTTGCAGTGGTTGCTGTGCCATCAGTTGCGTACACAACAACAGCAGAAGCAGGGGAAGAAAGCCTTTGTAGATCCCTTTCGTTGTTTTTAGATACATGATAGTTTTCGTTTATGACGATTGCTTGAAACAGGTTTGTAGCGGGTTTTATATTTCCTGCAATTGGGTAAATTGTTCAGCGCAGTCTGCTATCCGCTGTGCGCCTTCTGCTGTAGCCAGTCCATTGAGGTATTGCCACACCAGTTGCTCTTCAATCCGCTGGGAGGACCATTTGGGGTTGGCTGTTACAAAACCGGTATAGCCATTTTCGATGGCAGATAGCTGGTAGCAGGCGATAATCTCGGGGCTTATATTGGAGCGGTACAGTTTTTCGCGCTGTCCTCTTTCTATGTTACGGTTCATGAGGTTGAGCAGAAATTCTTTCCGGAAAAGTTCATACTGAATAAAAAGGTCGTGGTGATATTTTTGCAGATCATGCAGTACAGCGTCACTTACGTCGTGTAGTACGGGCCGTACGATGTTCCAGCACAGAAAAGCCTCTTCCACCGCATCTGATGCGCGCTCAGGCACTTCCATACATTGCTCTGCTGCCGCATACATCGGTTGCAGGTAAACCTCTTCCACCAGTTCATCTTTATCGGTACACCAGGCGTACAGTGTTTTTTTGCTGATGCCAACGCGGCGGGCTATTTCATCCATGGTAGTACTCTTGATGGAATGCTGGCGAAATAACCCCGCCGCTGCAGTCACGATTTCTTCTCGCATATTGACAACTATATTTAATTTATTTGTTTAACAATTTTGTCAAAATGAGGGTAAAAAAATTACCCTTTCGGGAAGAGCATTTTTAAAATGATCTCTTTGCGGCTCACCAGCATCTGACGGTATTGTTTATCGCTTTGGTTAAAGATTTTTTTCATAATGGGCTGCAATACGACCGGGTGCGACAGCAGGGAGAGCAGGTTCAGCAAAAACTGCTGTGCCGGCATTTCCGGGATGGTCCCCTTTTTCATTTCTTCTTCTACTTCCTTGAGGAATAATTTGAGCCGCTCAGTCTTCTTCAGATCTGCAATAATCTCGTTATGCTTTTCCACATCTTCGTTGATCCGCGATACCATGTAGATATCCAGGTAGGGATAGGCCAGTGACTGCTCGACAAAATGTTCAATAAATTGCTCAATCTTCTGTCGGAAGCTGCTGGAGTTTTCCATAGCCAGTTCCAGGCGCTGATCCATGCGGTCGCGGGCGTCTTTCAGGATCTGGTCAAACAACAGATCACGTGAGCGGAAATAGTAATTTACCAGAGTACGGTTTACCCCTGCGGCATCGGCTATTTCCTGGGTGGTGGCTTTAAAACGACCTTCTGTAAAGAAAAGCCGCATGGCTGCCTCCTTGATCTGTTGTTCAGTATGACTGTCTTTTACCGCCATTGACAAAGATGTTTGACAAAATTGTTAAACAAAGATAGGGGTATACTCCGTATTTCCAAAAAGTTTCTGGGGTGCGGGGCTAGGTCGAAGGTAAAAGGAGAACGGTAAATGGTTGATAGTTAGGAACTAATTTACATTTAAAAATGTGGCTTACAGGTTAATTAGTACGTAAAACTTTTTCAACGCCGTCATACTGGGATTATAAAACCAGGATAACAAATCAGGGAAGGGTATTATAAAATATCATATTTTACGACTATAAATTTTAAAATTTGTACCAAAATTACGGCATATAAACAGTTTACCATTGGTTTTCAACCAGCTAGGAGGCTGACCGGCCAGGAGTTTTTCCGATTCATTTTCTTTTCTTTCCTGGTTTCTATTTCTCCCAAAAAATCGTCACTTTAAGTAACAAGATTCAGAAACTATCTGCATGAGCATACAGGGATTCATAAAATTCCTGTGCATTTTATACCTTCCTCCTATCGGCTTGAGTTGCTTAGACAATACGCAAACCACGTTCGCTCATACAGCAGATAAACGATCACACCATTACATCAATGCTCAATGCAAAAAAGGAGTGTCTATAAAGATATATTACTTGGCCTTGCTGTAGGCGATGCCTTAGGCGTACCGCTGGAATTTCAAAGCAGGAAGACAATTGCATTAAATCCTGTTACGGGTATGACAGGCTATGGCACACACCATCTCCCAGCCGGCACCTTCTCGGATGACAGTTCTCTGGCATTTTGTCTCTCTGAAGCCTTAACGGGAGAGTTTAATCTCCAGAAAATCGCAGACAACTTTATCAAGTGGCTTCACCACAATTTTTGGACACCCAGAGGTAAAGTCTTTGATGTGGGCATTACAACGAATATGGCCATTCAAAGGCTGAAACATGGTTGTCCGCCAGAATTAGCCGGAGGTACAGATGAATCCGAAAACGGCAATGGTTCATTAATGCGCATTCTCCCCTTAATTACACATATCAGAGATAAATCCATTGACGAAAGATATCAACTAATCAAACAGGTATCTTCCATAACTCACGGCCACATCCGATCTGTCATTGCCTGCTTTTATCATCTTGAGCTTGCCCGTAATCTAATAAGCGGCAAAGACAAATTCAAGGCATACAGCATACTACAAAAGGAAATACCCGGATATCTGGGTTATTTGTCCATAAACCCACGAGAGCTCACTCCATTTGACAGGCTATTTAATACCAATATTTACGATTTACCGGAAGACAAAATCCACAGCAGTGGATATGTCCTGCATACCCTTGAGGCAAGTACCTGGTGTCTGTTGACAACCTCTTCATATAAAGAAGCTGTTCTCAAAGCTGTTAATCTGGGTGAAGATGCTGATACGACCGGAGCTGTGACCGGAGGTCTTGCAGGGCTCCTCTATGGATGGGAAACTATACCTAAAAGCTGGCTGGATCAATTAGCCAGAAAAGATGATATCATAGATTTAGGAAACCGAATGGAAACCTTTGCCGGTTAGTATAAACTATTCAGACCGGAAAATAAAAAAGCCTTTCGCCAAATCAAAAATTTTAATTTCCCACGCCTATTACCGGTTGAAAGTTCTGTTCCCCGAAGATATGCTTCGATAGCATGTATAAGAGGATTCCCGATCAGCATCTGCTATGCAGATGCCAATGAATCAAAGCTCATCGAGCCTTTTCTGAAAGTAGTAAACGAAACAGTCGTTGCCTGTAAAAGCAGTACCGTTCCACTTTTTTTAGCCATTTTGTACAAAAAGCCTGTACTACTTTATTGTAGATTTGGTTAAAAAAGAAACTTGACGGTTATCAGAACACAGCCGGACAAAGCCTGTTCCTATCCGGAAACGGGCGGTTCTTACCCCTCTATAAAGGGGTATATATGTTTTACCGTACGCGGGTCCTGAGAGCATGTGTATATATCCGATGAAAACGCTTCGAAAACAACTAACTCAAACAGGAAAACATCTTGAAAAAGGGTGATATTGGAAACGCATCGGCATTATATGTATGGAATGGCTTCAGTGTATTCTGGGGCATGTCATTTAACACAAGCCCGCATTATCACGACACGCTGCAACTGGTCTTTGATCTTGACCGCACCTTTAAACTAAAGGATAAAGACAGCGACTGGCAGGAATACTCGGCAGCGATCATTAAAGACAGGCATATTCATCAGCTTGACAGTAACAATAGCATACAGTTGTTTCTTTATCTCGATAAAGACAGCAAATATGCCCGGCAGCTCAGCGATAAATACCTGGCTACACAGGGGATCAACGACCTGTCAAAATCGGCTATCAGGAAACTAAGTAATAACTTCTTTAAACAACTACTGATCAAAAGCGATTGCGAAAGTCTTTTCCGTGGATATATGATGATCCTCCGGCATCTTATAGACCTCGGTACACCCTCACTTAAAGACGAACGTGTGGAGAAAGCCATCGCCTTTATAGCAGCGTCACGCGACCGGCAGCTAACAGTAAAAGACGTAGCAGCACAGGTACATCTGTCTGAAAGCCGCATACGCCATTTATTCAAAGAGCAGGTGGGACAACCAATACAGAATTTTATGCTCTGGATGAAAATCGTGGATTCACTTAACCTGATCGTAAAAGGCAGCAAAGTAGAAGATACCGCCTATGCCACGGGTTTCTGGGATGCATCACATATGAACCGGTCATATAAAACACTGCTGGGAGTTACACCCGGCGCTATTCAGCAACTGGACGGGAAAGTCAGGATAATAACCTGCAGCAATAAAAACCTGTACAGCATCCAAACAACCATATTAAAAGACTGGAACGGAAGTGACCCTTCGGTTATAATAGAAGTCTGACGCGGCCTCATCTTTAAACCTAAATACTATATATGAACAAACTCACACATTTCGCCATCTACACCGACGATATAGATCGTGCCGCCAAATTTTACCAGTCTGTCTTTAACTGGCAAACCAACGGATATGGACAACCGGGTTTTATGCAAATAAAACATACAGACGATCTGCAGCGACCTATTGGCGCTTTACAAAGCCGAACCTATGCGCCGGTACCCGACAGGGTGAATGGCTTTGAATGCTCTGTTGAAGTAGCCGACATAAACGAAACAGTGAAAAGTGTAGAACAGGCAGGTGGAAAAATTGTAATGCCCGTTACAGAGATACCGTACGTAGGTAAACTATTTAAATTCCTCGATACGGAAGGCAACCTACTGTGTGCAATCCAGTACACACCCCATACCTGATACGAAGTCTTCCTTATCGGATCCTCCCGACGTTTCATTTGCAGAATAACTCGTAGGATTTATCCCTAAAAACAGTTTCGAATAACCGCATGGCTATGCCTGTTTGAAACTTAAAAAGCCGTCAGTTTTATGACGGCTTTTTAAATAATGTATTAAAACGATACCAGGTACTAGCGAACCAGCAATCTTTCCGATTGTGTACCCGTTTTTAACATATACACTCCGCTATGCAGTGCACTGACATCAATGCTATGTGTACCTCCAGCCAGCTGACGGCTCCAGAGCAAGCGGCCATCGGCCGTATATAAAGACAGCTGCTGAATAGTTGAAGTATTGACCTGCACCTGCAAAACATTGTTCACGACGGGATTACTCAGAATTTTTACAGGTTTTATACTGGCCGTCATAATAACGGCACGAACAGCTGAATAGGTGCTGACATTATTAAAATCTGTCTGCCTGATCCGGTAATAATTCCTGCCCGAAAGCGGAGTGGTATGCCTGTACGTATAGTTTTTAACCGTATTACTGTTACCAGCTCCATCAACGCTGCCCAGATCGGTCCAGTTGATGCCATCGACACTGTGTTGTACTACGAATTCTTTGCTATCCTGCTCCTGTGCGGTGCTCCATTGTAAGAGTACATCCGGCGATTGTGCACGGGCTGTGAAGGAAAGCCAGTTTACCGGAAGTGTAATTAATCCATTAGACTGCTGACGGAAGTTGGAGGCGCTGCCGGTCATTACAAAATTAGACAGGGTAGCATTTTTATTACCGGCCATGTCTATCACAGTAGTCAACCCGCTATTGTCGCCATCGGCAATGCCCTGATTAAAGGTATAATAGCTAACCAGGCCTGGCGTGGCGGGATCAACTTCAGCGGCCATCCCAGCCTGTATCTCTGCCTGCGTACGTGCCACATTCCAAATCCTCACCTCATCTACCATACCATCATAAGGCTGCCCCTGCCCGGGGTTACCCCCAATTACAAATGAACCCACCGGAGTAGTGGGGATAATACTGTTGGTATAGACCTGCACTCCGTTGCGGTAAAGTGTACATCCTGTGGTGCTGATGACCAGGGCAAAATGACACCACTGATTGGTAGGAACACTTACACCAGTGTTATAAACGCCCTTCCCACCCAAAAGCAGTACCATGACCCGGCCTGTATTAATAAAAAAAGAATAACCGCTGGTGTTTACGCCACCGTTACTCATCAGCAAATGATCGGTATTTTTATCTCCATTGTGGTACACCCAGGCTTCCATGGTCACATTGGTAGTAGCCGTTGTAAGAACAGGAGCAGTCAGCAGATTTGTGATCAACCCACACTGCAGCGCATTCTTACCATACTGAACCGGACTCGATACCCAGGTTGGTCCATTCTGCAGCGTGCCTGTAATACCCCAGGTATTGGTACTGGAACTGGCAGCTGTTGTACCGCTCCCTTCATTGAACCGGTAACGGGCCTGCAGTCCTGTGGAATTATCGGGAAGGTTTTTTGCAAACATGCCTTCCTTGATCTGGGCCTGCGTGCGGGCTACGGTCCAGATACGTAAGTCATCAATTTGACCACCAAAAAAGTCGGTACTGGCTACTCTTGTCCTTACCCCCGAATTCACAGCAGTAGGCGTCCATGCTGCAGGCGCTGTAAAACTGGCATCATCTGTCAACTGCCCGTTCACATACACCCTCATAGTAGTAGCCGAAGTTCGTACAACAGCCACATGCACCCACTTATTGCTGGCAACAACACCTACGGCAGGCTGCAGGAGCAGGCCGGTATAGGCGTTATCCCGAAAAGTGAGTTCAATACCGCCACCATCTTCTGCCCGGGGAATAATGCTGAACATAGGAGCATTGTCACCTACCTGGGTCTCCGAATAAATACATCCGTTGCCGGTACCATTCCATTTAACCCATGCCTCTACCGTAAATGTGTTGAGCTGACTGACAGCGACCGAGCCGGGCAATGATACATAGTCATTTGCCCCATCAAGGCTGACCGCGTAATTTGATTGAGCATAAATCCAGTTGCTGGAAAGAAAGCCAAAAAGTAAAAGAACCAGTCTCATAAATAGTTTTGTTGTAGGATATAAATTAATTATTAGCAATAATATATATTAATAGAATATCATTACTATCACACACAGAAATTTAATCGTTAATCGTTTAAAAAAATAAGCAAGTACCACTGCAATAAGAGTATTCACTTATCTCTTATGTGCTGAAATAATGTTACTACGTTGTTCTTATTTTATAGCAAATATTTTTGCGCAGTTGCAGAACCAGTTAACTATGTAATCGACTATTTATTTGCTGAAAGCCGGCCAATCTTTTGGAAGAACGACCGCTGCGGCAAAAAAGGTCGATTAAACAGAAACAGCAAACAGTGACTCAGGTACAAAATAAAAACAACACATTTCTGCCAGTGATTTAGTTGGACATACCGGCATAGACTTATCTGCGTAAATCTGCGCCATCTGCGGGAAATTTTGACCCGCAGAAAACGCATAACGACGCAGATAAAGGATTCCAACAGGAATAGTTCAGGCTGAAATCTGAATGGAACCATTGCTGGATTTTCCAATATTTTCCCGGACAGCAGTAAGGTCTTCATCCATCAGGTAAACCCCAAAAAGAGATAAATTCAGGCGCAGACAGCATTTATTTATTAACTTTCTCCTGCCTGAACGCACTGTCACCTGCGCAACCTGGCATTATTGTATTTATTTTCATTTTCTACCTGCATATGAACAAAATGATCTGGTGCCTGCTGCTGGCAGCACAAATTCCTTTTAGTGGCCATACTCAAACCGAAACCCGCCTGCTGGTCGATGGCATCACTCCTTCCAATGTCATCAGCCGGCACATATACGGTCATTTTTCGGAGCACCTGGGCCGTTGCATTTACGATGGTTTTTGGGTAAGTGACACGCTGCAGGTAGAAAAGAAAGGGCGCATCCGCATGGATATAGTAGAAGCATTAAAAAGAATAAAAGTACCTAACCTGCGCTGGCCAGGTGGTTGCTTTGCCGATGAATATCACTGGCGCGATGGTATTGGCCCCGCCCACCAACGTCCTTACATGGTTAATACCAACTGGGGTGGCGTATCGGAAGACAATAGTTTTGGTACGCATGAATTTCTTGAACTTTGTTCACTTATCGGTTGCGAGCCGTATATAGCCGGCAATGCAGGCAGCGGTACTATCGAAGAAATGTCGAAATGGGTGGAATATATCAACTCAGATGCACGCAGCACGATGACCGATCTGCGTAAACAAAACGGACGCCCGCTGCCCTGGAATGTAACCTACTGGGGTGTAGGCAATGAAACCTGGGGTTGCGGAGGCAATATGACACCCGATTATTACGCAGACCTGTACAAACAATTTGCCTCCTTCCTGAAAAACTACAAAGGACAGCAATTACGCAAAATTGCCAGCGGCGCCAATGCCGATGATTATAACTGGACCGAAACACTGATGAAGAAAGTGAGGAACGGTGACATGTGGGGCATGACACTGCATTATTATACTATCCCCACAGGCAACTGGGCCAAAAAAGGATCTGCTACCAGTTTCGATGAAAAAGAATATTTCAACACCATGAAGAATACGCTGTATATGGAAGAACTGGTGACCCGCCACAGCGATATCATGAATAAATACGATCCGCAGAAAAAAGTGGGCCTCGTAGTGGATGAATGGGGTATTTGGACAGATGTGGAACCCGGTACCAATCCGGCTTTTCTCTACCAGCAAAACAGTCTTCGCGATGCATTAATAGCAGGCATCAATCTGAATATTTTCAACAATCACAGCGACCGGGTAAAGATGGCTAACCTGGCCCAGACTGTCAATGTACTGCAGGCCCTGGTATTAACCAAAGGAGAACAAATGCTCCTCACTCCTACCTACTATGTGTTTGATCTGTATAAAGTACACCACGATGCCCGGAAACTCAACCTCTCTTTCACTTCTCCGGACTACGTTGTGGATGGCCGCAAGATTCCGGCACTCAGTATATCTGCATCCATTGACAGCAGCGGCACCACGCATATCACACTGGTGAATCTGCATCCGGCCCAGGCAATTAAATTACGCAGCACGCTACCCGGTATAAAATGGACCGCAGTAAACGGACGGATACTTACCTCCGAAAAACTGACGGATATCAATAGCTTCGATAAACCGGAAGCGATTAAGCCCGCAGTGTTTTCAGGTGCCAGAAAAGACGGATCGGACCTGGTAATACAATTACCGGCAAAATCGATTGTACAGCTGGAGCTGAAGTAAGCAATCTGGGGCGACCAGATCTGAGCGACTACAGACCAGGCGATATTCGAAACTGGTACATTTATGCCGATTATATCTGTATACACAACGATAGCCGAATGTCTTTACCAGCAACAACTGCGAGTGTATCCACATCGGCCGGATTAATTAATAATCCAGATAGCCTGTAAAACAACCGCAGCAAGCATTAAATCAGGTATAATCACTTTCTTTCCATACCCATTCGAACAAATTCTACAACCTCGTTAAAATACTTCTACGAGATTGCCGGTAATGCACTGGTATTTTTGTTGCATGAATTCTTATATCCTAACTGCCCTTGTACCGGTCTTTCTGACGAATGATGATCCGAAGCGACACGGGTTATGTCAGCCGTTTATACAACAGAAGAAAAATAACCGGCAATCATATACGGCATTAACCTTAAAACACCGGCCTCACCGATCCCGCATCGCTACTACAAATTCGCTATTCAGGAAACCGGATGTACTCCAGTCCTCTCATTTCACCGATAATAGCCGAAGGCTATAAACCGGCAGATACTATTTGGTTAATCTGGTATCTGCCGGAACAAAGCGCCGCATACTTTTACTTATACGGCATCGTCCAACCGATTGCTGCGAAAAGCCAGGCAGACCCGTCATTTTTTTATCCACCGCTCTTACAATACCTATCAAACCGATTTATAAATCTGATGCTCATGAAAAAAATATTACTCAGTATGTTAGCCCTTATGACGGGGTTGATCGTAATAGCACAGTGCACCTACCCGGCCGGCGATTTTGACGGCGATGGCATACCCGATGCACTGGATCTGGATGATGATAACGATGGCATACCCGACCTCGCCGAAAATGGCCGCGGAGCTATTTCCTGGACCGCTTCCAATGTGAACAATTTCCGGACAACTTCTTTTTCTGCAGCGCTGGGTTGTGGAACCAGTATCGGCTTTCAATGCAATCCGGCGAATACTCAACTTACCGGCTTTACTACCGCTTCGGCGACCATCAATTCTTATTATACCAATATACTGCGGGCAGATATCAACAATCCTACCGCTACCATTCCGGCAGGCGTGATGTCTTTTTCCACGTATCAGCCCAACAATACAGCGCTTGGAAACATTTCTATGCAAATCACTCCCGGCTCTCTTTATGAGTTGAATATTTATTTAGGTGATCCGGAGTTTACATCTTTTCGGGTTATGGCTTATGATTATCTGAATCAACCCATCAGTACTGACGACTGGTGCACAACTACCTATCTGCGTACGGGAGTATCACCCTCCACCAATCTACCTTCGCCAACCAGGAACCCCTACGATATTTACTGTCCAGCCGGTCCAGGCGGACAGGATTACGATGCCTATCGCATAAGATTGGGAGAAACCTCATTACTACAGACTTCGCGTATTGTAATTGAACTGAGGAGATACACTGGTGGTACAACTTCGAGCGATGGGATATTTTTTTTTGTTAGCGGCACCTGCCGGCCCGATACCGATACCGACGGTCACCCCAACGATAAAGACAACGACAGCGATGACGATGGCTGCCCCGATGCACTGGAGGGAAATGGATCATTTACCTATGCTGATACCGATATAAATGGCAGGCTTACGGCGACCGTTGATGCGAACGGTGTGCCTGTAATATCCGGAGTACCGCAGGAAGGAGGTACTGCCTACAACATCAGTCTTTTTGATGCTCAAAGTGCCTGTGAGCGACCTGTATCCTATCCGGTAAATGTGTTTGCTCCCGCAGGTGCTCCTGCCCTGCTCAACCTCGGCAGCAACCCGCTGCAGGGTAGCGATGGCACCGACCAGCCAGCAGCAGGCAGTTGGGCAGGACGATCACTGCGGATTGTTTCCCTGCCGGCCAACCAATTTGTACTGCGGTACAATGGAACCAGCGTGAGCACTGGACAAACCATTACCAACTATACCCCCAACCTGCTCACTAT